>CAWURN010000095.1:0-17139 GCA_963924835.1 Candidatus Nanopelagicaceae bacterium
TGCGATTGGTGCCATTACTGCGAGCAGTCCGGGTGTTACCAATTCGCGTAGTGAATCGCGAGTACAAATATCTACTACGCGACCGTATTCTGGTTTTTCAGTTCCCTTCATAATTCCTGGGTGCAATCTAAATTGTTCGCGGACTTCATTAACAACCGCTCCGGCAGCTCTTGAAACTGCGTTAACTGCTAGTCCAGAGAACATAAACACAACTGCGGCACCGATAATTAAACCGACCAAGTTGCGTGGATCTGCAACATCCAAAATTCCTTGATATTGAAGTGCAACTTCGGCATCGCCAACAGCCTTGTGAACAGCTTCTTTAATTGCATCAGTGAAAGCACCAAAGAGTGCTGTCGCAGCAAGAACTGCGGTAGCAATTGCAATTCCTTTTGTGATTGCCTTAGTTGTATTTCCAACTGCATCTAGTGAAGTAAGAATTTGTGCACCTTCACCTTTTACATCGCCAGACATTTCGGCAATTCCTTGCGCGTTATCTGAAATAGGTCCGAAGGTATCCATTGCAACGATCACACCAACTGTTGTTAGTAGACCAGTTCCTGCAAGTGCGACGGCGAATAGTGAAAGAACAATTGAACCGCCGCCAAGTAAGAATGCACCAAATACTGCTGCTGCAATTAAAAGAGCAGAATAAACAGCTGATTCAAAACCAACTGAAATACCTGCAAGAATTACTGTTGCTGCGCCAGTCTTTGAAGAGGCTGCAACATCATTTACTGGGCGCTTACCAACTTCAGTAAAGAAGCCAGTTAACAATTGAATTGCCGCGGCTAGTAAAATTCCAATAAGCACTGCGCCAATTGCAAGTATGCGAGGATTTACATCAACGGCAGCAGCTTCTGGTGTTAAGCCAGACATCTGCATTAGTGATGAAGGCAAATATGTATATGTCGCAAATGCAACTAGAACTGCGGAAATAATCGCTGACAAGAAGAATGAGCGGTTAATCGCTTGCATTGCTGACTTATCTGTTGGGCGAAGTCGAGTAATAAAGATTCCGATTATCGCTGTAACAATTCCAATAGCTGGAACAATTAATGGGAAGATTAATCCAGCATCACCGAATCCTGCTTTACCAAGAATCAGTGCTGCAACAAGTGTTACTGCATATGATTCAAATAAATCTGCTGCCATTCCTGCGCAGTCTCCAACGTTATCTCCTACGTTGTCTGCAATTGTCGCTGGGTTGCGAGGATCATCTTCTGGAATACCTTGTTCAACTTTTCCAACTAGGTCAGCGCCGACATCTGCTGCCTTTGTAAAAATTCCGCCACCAACGCGCATAAACATTGCGAGCATTGCTGCTCCGAAACCAAATCCTTCAAGAACTGATGGGGCGTTTTCTTTGTAAATCGCAACAACAAGTGATGCTCCAAGAAGTCCTAATCCCACTGTGGTCATACCAACTACGCCACCTGTTCGGAAAGCAATCTTTACTGCGTTCGCTGCAGATTTCTGGCGAGCTGCTTCGGCAACGCGAACGTTTGCGCGAACTGCCAACCACATTCCGTTGTAGCCGACTGCTGCAGAGAAAAGTGCTCCGAGTAAGAAGAAGATTGATCGCCCTAAGCGAATTTCGAATTCACCTGGAAGCGCGAAAAGTAGAAAGAAAACTATTCCTACAAAATAAGAAAGGGTTCTAAATTGACGGTTCAGGTATGCGGCTGCGCCTTCTTGAACGGCAGCGGCAATCTCCTTCATTTTCTCGGTTCCCTCGTTCGCGGCTAAAACTTGAGCGCGAAGTGCGTAGGCGATGGCTAACGCCACTAATGAAATGCCTAGAACTACATAAACGTAGGTCAGGTTGGAACCAGTTACTTGGACCAGATTTTCCACGAAGATCTCCTATATGTGTGCGTCGTTGAACCCATGAGGTCGAAAGATTACACATAGAACCACTGAGAGATGCAAATAAATAGGTATGCCGCAGATTGCTTGCGCTCAATTTCACGTCTGAGACCAGATAACCTAGCCGTAATGAACCTAGCCGCTACAAACTTATTTGATGCCCACTCGGTTGTCTCCAGCCTTGGATTGATTGGCGTGCTGGGCATTGTTTTCATGGAGACCGGACTATTAATTGGCTTAATTTTCCCAGGTGGCGAGGTTGTCTTCTTGGCCGGTATCGCGGCTTCGGGATCGGGAACCGCCCTATTGGGTGATGCCAAACTTTCAGCACCACTTCTATTTGCACTTGCACCAGTGGCTGCAATTGTTGGTGGCGAGGTTGGATATTGGTTTGGTAAAAAATATGGCAGAAAGTTTTTTGAACGACCAAATACTCGATTTTTTAATCAAAAGATGGTTGAGACAACTGAAAAATGGTTAATGAAATATGGTCCGCGCAAAGCTTTGGTTTTCGGTCGCTTCGTTCCATTTGCCCGAACCCTAATTAATCCAGTCTGTGGAGTGACAAATTTAGAACGCAAATTATTTTCTACTTGGAACGCAATAGGCGCAATCATTTGGACGCAAGTTGCAATTGGAATTGGTTATCTTTTGGGTGATGTAATTAAAGGCTCAGTTAATAAATATTTGTATCCTGTCGTGGGAATTATAATTTTAATTTCACTAGTGCCGCTTTTGGTTGGAATTTATAAAAAGCGAAAGCTAAAAAATAACTAGAGGCCCAAATCAGCAAGTTGATAGGCAGCTAAATATTCCAAACCATTTTCTGCTATTAGTGGTGCCGCTCCACGTTCAACAATAACTGCAACACCAACAACAATTGCGCCAGCCTCTTTTAGGGCTTCAACTGCAGTCATTACTGAACCGCCAGTAGTTGAAGTATCTTCAACGGCAAGTACGCGCCGACCTTTAACATCTGGGCCTTCAATACGTCGTTGTAAGCCATGTGCTTTTTCTGCTTTGCGGACTACAAAAGAATCCAACTTGCGACCTTTGCTTGCTGCAACATGCATCATTGCTGTTGCAACAGGATCTGCCCCAAGAGTTAAGCCACCAACAGCATCAAACTCTAAATTTTTTGTTAATTCCAACATCACTTCGCCAACAAGTGGTGCTGCAACAGCATCTAGTGTTACGCGGCGAAGGTCTACGTAGTAGTTAGCTTCTTTACCTGAAGACAGGATTACTTTCCCGTGAACGACAGCCTTTCCCAAAATCTCTTCTCGTAATTTTTCGCGTGAATTCATGCGTGAACCTTAGCCCTCTTCCTTATAAACCATGATTGTTTGCTTACCTTTTCGCACTAATGATTTTGGTGGATTTGCTTCAATTAGCGCATCTACTTCGGTGCGTAGTTTTGCTACTTCTAGCGCCATTGATGCAACAGCTGATTCCAATTCCATGATGCGTTTAATTCCCGCAAGATTTATTCCTTCGCCAACAAGACGTTGAATATTTCGAAGAGATGCAATATCAAGTAATGAATATCGGCGGCCACGTCCAGAAGCGCGACCAGGTGAAACTAAACCCATGCGATCATATTGACGCAAAGTTTGCGGATGCATTCCAGAAAGTTGTGATGCAATCGAAATTACATATACGGCTTCATCATCTGAATGTTCGTCATTGCTCATTACTAAGCCCTCGCTCTCTGAGCTAGATCTATCCGTGGATTAAATTCTTCAGTTGCTTTAGCAAATGCTTCTAACGCTTCTTTTGCTTTTCCATCTACTCGTTGTGGAACTTGCACTTCAACAGTAATTAATAAATCACCTGTACCTCTTGCGGTTTTTACACCGCGAGATTTAACTCTAAGCGTGCGCCCACTAGGAGTTCCTGGTGCAATGCGAACTGTTACTTCATCGCCGTCAATTGTCGGAACTTTTATATCCGCGCCAAGTGCAGCTTCGGTAAAGGTGACCGGGAGAGACATTAATAAATTCAATTCATTTCTAGAAAAAACTGGATGTTTCACTACATTGACTGTTACGAATAAATCTCCAGGGCCCGCCGGTCCGTTGCCACCACGACCTTTTAATTTAATTTTTGCGCCATCATTTATCCCACTTGGAATTCGTGTTGTAACTGAATTAGCTTTCCCGCCTTGTGGTGCGAGTTTTAAATCAAGCTCTGTTCCAAAAATTGAATCTCTAAATGAAATTGTTGTGGCTGCTGCAAGATCCTGACCACGTCTTGGTCCGTGTCCGGCGCCAAAGATGGTGCCGAAGATATCTTGCGATCCACCGCCACCGAATAAATCTGAGAAATCGGCTCCTTGAAATCCGCCACCGAAATTAGGTCCGCCTTGGGGAATCCGACCACCTTTAAATGCTTCGCGCATCTCGTCGTATTCAGCGCGCTTTTTATCATCAGAAAGAACTTCGTACGCTTCTGAAACTGATTTGAATTTTTCTTCTAGCTTCTTATCGCCCTTTGTTTTATCAGGGTGTAGCTCTCTAGCCAGTTTTCGATACTGTTTTTTTACGGCCGCAGCATCGTCGCTCTTTTTAACACCAAGGATTAAATACAAATCTTTCTCGTATAAATCCTTGGCAGCCATAGTTAGTTCCTAGTTAGTTTTCTGGATCTGTAACAGCGACCCGCGCTGGGCGAATTACTCGCTCTTTGAATTTGAATCCTGGTTGCAAAACTTGAGTAACCAAGGTTTCAGTAACTTCTGATGAAGTTGAATGAATTAGGGCCTCGTGAATATTTGGATCAAATGGCACGTCGACATCTGCAAATTGCGATAGCCCAAGTTTGGTAGTTATTGCTTGCAGTTGATCTGCTACCGCTTTAAAACCACCGGTAAGTTCACCGTGCTCTTCTGCTCTAGAAATATCATCTAGAACTGGAAGCATTTCCGATAAAACTATTGCGGTCGTAATTTCGTTAGCTGTAATTCGGTCTCTATCAACTCGCTTGCGATAATTTGCATACTCGGCTTGAACTCGTTGTAAATCAGAAGTTAAAACTGCTACCTCATCTACTTCGACTTCAGCTAGCGCTTCGTCTACCGCATCAGAAAGTTCCTTATCAGAACTCTCTGGCGCGGTATTTTCAGATTCGGTTGTCACTTACTTTCTTCAACAATCTCGGCATCTTCAACGCCATCATCTGCTTGTGGTGCTTCAGTAGAAGCTGCGTTTGCTGCATATAGTGCGGCGCCTAATTGTTGAGAAAGTTCACTGACTTTCTCAGTTGAACTCTTAACCGCAGCTAGATCTGTTCCTTCTAAGGCTTTCTTTAGATCTGCAACTGCGGTTTCAACTTCGCCACGCTTTTCCGCATTTTCACCTTCAGTGAATTTTTCAGCGTTATCTTTTAAGAACTTTTCAGTTTGATAAACAAGTGAGTCACCAGTGTTGCGAACTTCTGCTTCTTCGCGACGTTGTTTATCTTCATCAGCATGTGCTTCGGCATCTTTCATCATGCGATCAATCTCTTCTTTTGAAAGTGCTGATCCACCGGTGATTGTCATTGATTGTTCTTTGCCAGTTCCTAGATCCTTTGCAGAAACATGAACAATTCCGTTGGCATCGATATCAAATGTAACTTCCACTTGCGGAATTCCGCGAGGTGCAGGTGCAATCCCAGTAAGTTCGAACATACCTAGCCGCTTGTTATAAGCAGCCATTTCACGTTCGCCTTGGAAAGCTTGGATTTGAACTGCAGGCTGATTGTCATCGGCAGTTGTGAAAATTTCAGAACGCTTAGTTGGGATAGTTGTATTACGTTCAATTAGCTTTGTCATAACGCCGCCCTTGGTTTCGATACCAAGAGATAGTGGCGTTACATCAAGCAGAAGAACATCTTTTACTTCACCCTTTAGAACACCGGCTTGAAGCGCTGCACCATCTGCAACAACTTCATCTGGATTAACGCTCTTATTTGGTTCTTTGCCACCGGTTAATTCGCGAACTAGATCAAAAACTGCTGGCATACGAGTCGAACCGCCGACTAGAACTACGTGATCGATATCTGCAATTGGAATTCCAGCATCTTTTAATACTGCTTGGAATGGCTTTTTGCAACGTTCTAATAAATCTGCAGTCATGCCTTGGAATTGGGCACGAGTAATTGTTTCATCCAAGAAAAGTGGGTTCTTCTCAGTATCAACAGTTATGTAAGGCAGATTAATTGAAGTTTGTTGTGATGATGACAATTCTATCTTTGCCTTTTCGGCTGCTTCGCGAACGCGTTGCATTGCCATCTTGTCTTTTGTTAAATCAATACCGTTCTTTGCCGCGAATGTTTTTACAAGATAATCAACTAAAGATTGATCCCAGTCATCGCCACCAAGAATGTTGTCGCCATTGGTTGCTTTAACTTCAACAACACCGTCGCCAATTTCTAGAAGTGAAACGTCGAATGTTCCACCACCGAGGTCGAATACTAAAATAGTTTTTTCAGCGTCGCCTTTATCCATGCCATATGCAAGTGCGGCTGCTGTTGGCTCGTTAACAATTCGCAGAACATTTAAGCCGGCAATTTCGCCAGCTTCTTTTGTCGCTTGTCGTTGTGCGTCATTGAAGTATGCAGGAACTGTAATTACTGCATCCGTAACAGTGTCGCCAAGAAAACTTTCAGCATCGCGTTTTAACTTCATCAAAATGCGCGCGCTTATTTCTTGAGGTGTGTATGACTTTCCATCAATGTCCATGTTCCAACTTGTGCCCATGTGGCGCTTTACTGAGCGAATTGTGCGCTCTACGTTTGTAACTGATTGTCGTTTTGCAACTTCGCCAACCAGAACTTCACCGTTCTTTGCGAAGGCAACGATCGATGGTGTTGTCCGAGCGCCTTCTGCGTTTGTAATTACAGTTGGCTCTCCGCCTTCTAATACAGATACGCAGCTGTTTGTAGTTCCTAAGTCGATTCCGACTGATCTAGCCATTTTTATTGCTCCTTTTTGATATCTCAGCCTGTTTTTTGACTGGCTATGGTCGAATTCTCGTCCTTGAGTCACCCGATGTCAAAAGATTGAGCCGAGCGGACTCAAGTTGAGTTAGTCAGGTAACGCCTGGGTTCAGCGGGATATTCCCGTGAGTTCGCGGGGTGGGCTCTAGCCTTCTCACATGAACTACTTGGCGATCGTCCTATATCTCTTCACGCTCTTTGGCCTTGGGAGTTTTCTCCTAAAGGGGCGCGAGATGTATCGCCGGATTTCCGCGGGCCAGAGCGATCCAGCACGATTCCTAAATAAGGGCGAACGCGCAACGGCAATGGCTAAAGAAATCTTGCTCCACACCAGAATGCTGCGTTTCACAGGATCTGCAATTGCACACTGGTTTGTGATGATTGGTTTTGTTGCACTATTGGGAACGCTAATAACAGCATACGGACAATTGTTAGATGCATCATTTGTGTTACCAATAATTGGAAACTGGGAGCCTTATCGTTATTTCGTATTAGCAATTACTTGGGCTACCGGAATTTCAATCGTGGCTCTTATTGTAATCAGACAAGTTACTAGATTTTTTCACAAGAGTCGCACTTCAAGATTTCTAGGATCCCGATCATTAAAGGCTTACTACGTCGAAGCAACTATTTTAGCTGTTGTAATTTGTGTAATTACTTTAGATTATTTAGAACATCAATATTATGTGAATGCAACCGCTGTTCAAATAGTTGCTGGAATTAAAATTTTCGTTTCAGTTATGTGGTTTGTTGTTATTGCAAATGATTTAACTATGGGCGTAGCTTGGCATCGCTTCTTAGCGCCATTCAATATTTTCTTCAAGCGAAATCTAGATTCAAGACCGGCGCTTGGTGAATTACCTGAAATGATTTCACATGGCAAACCAATTAACTTTGAAGATCCGAAAGAAGATGATGTTTTCGGAATCGGAAAGGGCGCAGACATTTCTTGGAAAGGCCTGCTTGATATGGCCAGTTGCACCGAGTGCGGCCGTTGCCAATCACAATGTCCAGCTTGGCACACTGATAAACCACTTTCACCAAAACTTTTGATAATGGCAATGCGAGATCATGCGCTTTCAAACATTCCGAGTGATGAAAATATTGTTGGAAATATTATTTCTCCTGAAGTTCTGTGGTCCTGCACTATGTGTGGCGCTTGCGTTGAAGAGTGCCCGGTAGATATCGAGCACATTGATCACATCGTAAATATGCGACGTTTTCAAGTTCTGGTTGAATCAGAATTTCCATCAGAACTTGGTGGCACCTTTAGAAACCTAGAGAAAACCGGCAACCCTTGGGGTTCAAACCGTGCTGATCGCAACAGTTGGATTGCTGAATGCGATTTTCCAGTAACGCTTATCGAGAATGAGATTCCTGAAGATATCGAATACTTGTTCTGGGTTGGTTGCGCTGGCGCGTATGAAGAGCGCGCTAAGAAAACCACAAAAGCAGTAGCCGAACTTCTATACATGTCTGGAACAACTTTTGGCGTTTTAGGTCAACGCGAGACTTGTAGCGGCGATCCAGCCCGTCGATCTGGAAATGAATTTTTATATCAAATACTCTCTCGAGAAAATATTGAAACCTTGCAACAAACTTTCGGTACCCGCGGTGTGAAAAAAGTTGTAGTTACTTGCCCACATTGCTTTACAACTATTGGGCGAGACTACAAACAACAAGGATTTGAATTACAGATGGTTCATCACACGCAATTACTTAATCAATTGATTAAAGAGGGAAAACTTAAAACTTCACCACATAAGAGCGATATATCACTTACTTATCATGACCCTTGCTATTTGGGTCGACACAATCAGATTTATCAACCTCCTCGCGAACTCTTGGAATCAACCGGAGTTGAAATCACTGAAATGCCAAGAAATCAAGAACGTTCGTTCTGTTGTGGTGCTGGTGGTGGCCGAATGTGGATGGAAGAAACAATTGGTACCCGAATTAACTTGAACCGAGTAGATGAAGCGATTGCAACCGAAGTTAAAGAAGTTGCGGTTGCATGTCCGTTCTGCAGAATTATGGTTAGCGACGGAATGACCGCCCGCGAATCAGATATTGGAGTGTTAGATGTTGCTCAAGTTCTCTTGCGAAATATCAAAGGGTAAGTAATAACTACGCCTGCAACCAAACCACCGATATGTGCTCGCCAATCAATTCCAGAAATTGTAAACGTAATTAATAAGTTAACAATTATTACGCCGATTATGTTCTGGTAGTTGGCACCAGCTTTTTTTCCAATTACGAATAGTGCACCGAAGACTCCATAAACCGCACCTGATGCACCGACTGCATAAACATTTTGCGGGCCAAAATAGAGTGAGGTTGCTGAAGCTGCTAATAATGAGCCTATAAAAATAATTCCAAAGCGAACTTTGCCAACATATTCTTCTACCGGGGTTCCGATTGAATACAGGGCCAACATATTAAATATTAAGTGCAACCAACCTGCGTGGGTAAGAGCAACAGTTAGAAGGCGATACCACTGGCCGGTATCTACTCCTGGGAAATAACCGTTTGCATAATTTCCACCATGAAACAGCGCTAATTGCGACTGTAAATCTGGAAATACAAATTGCGTTAAAAGAAAGGTGCCTGAAATTAAAACAATCAGGCTCGTAGTGAGCGATTGCTTATCCTTCATAGGATTATTCTGAAATTGTTACAGTATTTATTTTTACAGCTTGTACTGGGCGATCTTGGCCACCAGTCTTAACTGCGCCGATAGCGTCAACTATCTTCTTTGATGCTTCATCAGTAACTTCACCAAAAATTGTGTGCTTGCGGTTCAACCAAGCGGTTTCGGCAACTGTAATAAAGAATTGTGAACCATTTGTTCCTGGTCCCGCATTTGCCATTGCAAGAATGTAAGGACGGTCGAATGCTAATTCTCCGTGAAATTCATCTGCGAATTGGTATCCAGGTCCGCCAGTTCCGTTACCAAGTGGATCGCCACCTTGAATCATAAAGTTTGCAATTACACGGTGAAACACAGTGCCGTCATAGAGATTCTTTGAAGTTTTTTCACCAGTGATTGGATCAACCCATTCACGCTTCCCGGTAGCAAGTTCAACAAAGTTTGCAACGGTCTTTGGCGCGTGGTTTGGAAACAAATCAATCTTGATATCGCCCATGCTTGTGTGGAGTATTGCAGTTGACATGTTTGCCCTTTCGGTGGCTTTTTATAATTAAAAGTTAATTATTTGCGGAGGCTGATTTGTGGAGACCAGGGGAATCGAACCCCTAACCCCCGCCTTGCAAAGGCGGTGCTCTACCAATTGAGCTAGGTCCCCGTGGTTAACGGGTAAGTGGCGCAACCTTATCTAAAGTTTGCTCACTTATTAAATCTGTAAAACAAGTTAATCAACGCGATTGGTGGGCCTTAGTGGACTTGAACCACTGACCTCTTCCTTATCAGGGAAGCGCTCTAACCAAGCTGAGCTAAAGGCCCAAACGCGATAATTTAACTGGTGAAGGCTACCCGACTTTAAAGCCTGAACCAAAAGCCCTAATTTCTAGCCGAAATTACTCTTTAACCTGCGTAATTGATACCACTGAAATTCCGTCGTCAAGATTTACTAATCTGACTCCGAGGGTGTCGCGGCTGGTTTCACGGATTTCAGAACACGCAGTTCTAATTACAACTCCACCTGATGTAATCGCAAGGATCTCATCGCTTGCTTCGACAATCATTGCGCCAACTAAAACGCCACGAGAATCTTCATCAATCTTCGCTGCTTTAACTCCGAGGCCACCACGTCCTTGTGGTCGATATTCATCTAGTGGTGTTCGTTTTGCGTAGCCACCATCTGTTGCAGTTAAAACAAACTTTGGTGACGAGATATCAGTAATTGCGGCCATTGTTAAAAGTTGATCTTTGCCGCGGAACTTCATTCCAATAACGCCACTGGTTGAACGTCCCATTGAGCGAATAGATTCTTCATTTGCACCGAAGCGAAGTGACATTCCATTTTTAGATACGAGAATAATTTCATCTTTCTCGCTAACTAACGCCGCCGAAACTAATTCATCGTTCTCTTTAAGATTTATCGCAATCAATCCACCAGCACGAGGTGAGTCGTACTCAACCAATGGTGATTTCTTAACAATGCCACCGCGAGTTGCAATAGCCAAGAATGGGTGGGAATTGTAATCAGAAATTGCGATTACTTGAGCAATAGTTTCATCTGGTTTAAATGCCAAGAGATTTGCTACGTGTTGTCCTCTTGCATCTCGGCCAGCATCAGGAAGCTCGTGGACCTTTGCGCGATAGATGCGGCCTTTGTTTGTGAAGAATAAAAGCCAGTCGTGAGTTGAAGCAACAAAGAAGTGTTCAACAAGATCATCTTGTTTTAACGCAGCTCCTTTAACGCCTTTACCGCCGCGACGTTGTGATCGGTATAAATCAGCCTTTGTGCGCTTGGAGTATCCAGTTTTTGTAATAGTTACAACGACACTTTGATCTGGGATTAAATCCTCAACTGATAAATCGGTATCACCCGCAATAATTTGGGTGCGGCGTTCGTTACCATATTTCGCAGTTAATTCTTGTAGTTCGGTTTTAATTATTTCGCGCTGCTTCACTTCGGAAGCAAGAATGCTAGTTAGTTCGATAATTTCGGCCATTAAGCCTTCATACTCATCGTTAATCTTTTGTCGTTCGAGTGCGGCAATTCGTCGTAATTGCATATCCAGAATTGCATTGGCTTGGATCTCATCTACTTCCAAAAGTTTCATCAATCCGGTACGGGCTTCTTCTGGGGTACGTGATGCGCGAATTAATGCGATAACTGCGTCTAACGCATCCAGCGCTTTTAGATAGCCACGAAGTATATGTGCGCGTTTTTCGCGTTCGTGCAATCTATATTTGGTTCGACGAACAATAACTTCTACTTGGTGTTCGATGTAATAACGAATGAATTCATCGATGCGAAGTGTTCGAGGAACCCCATCTACTAACGCAAGCATATTTGCGCCGAATGAATCTTGTAATTGGGTGTGTTTGTAAAGGTTATTTAAAATTACTTTAGGAATTGCATCATTTCTTAGAACAATTACTAGCCTTTGGCCTAACCGCTCGTTGCCCTCGTCGCGAACATCTGCGATGCCCTTGATGCGACCATCTTTAACAAGTTCAGCAATTTTGAGAGCTAAATTATCGGGGTTAACTTGGTATGGCAGTTCAGTTACTACCAAACATGTGCGTTTATTAATTTCTTCCACTTCAACAACAGCACGCATGATTATTGAGCCACGGCCGGTTCGGTAGGCATCTTCGATTCCTTGACGTCCCACAATTAGCGCCTTGGTTGGAAAATCTGGCCCTTTAACAATTGTTAGAAGTTTCTCTAATAAATCCTTAGAATCGGCATCTGGATTTTCAAGAGACCAAACAACACCTTCGACAACTTCATTTAAATTATGTGGTGGGATATTAGTTGCCATACCAACAGCAATACCAGCACTGCCGTTAACAAGAAGATTTGGGAAACGACTTGGGAGAACAGTTGGTTCTTGAGATCTGCCGTCGTAGTTTGGTATGAAGTTAACTGTGTCTTCATCAATATCTCGCATCATTTCCATAGCGAGAGGTGCGAGTCGGGCTTCGGTATAACGCATTGCTGCGGCCGGATCATTTCCTGGTGAACCGAAGTTTCCATTTCCATCAATTAATGGATAACGAAGTGACCAAAATTGTGCGAGACGAACTACCGCGTCGTAAATTGCGGTGTCACCATGTGGATGATAATTACCCATAACATCACCGACGATGCGAGAAGATTTGTAATAACCCTTATCTGGGCGATACCCCGCGTCATACATTGCGTATAAAACTCTGCGGTGAACTGGTTTTAAGCCATCGCGAATATCAGGAAGTGCCCGTCCTACAATTACAGACATTGCATAATCTAGATACGAACGCGCCATCTCAACTTGAAGATCAACGGATTCAATTCGATCGTGTGCTGCAGTTTTATCCGGATTCATATTCTCAGCCATTTGTAATCACCTAGATATCCAAGAATCGAACATCTTTAGCGTTGCGTTGAATAAAGTTTCGGCGCAGTTCTACATTTTCACCCATAAGAACTGAGAACAAATCGTCGGCGGCTGCGGCATCTTCAAGAGTTACTTGAATCAAAACGCGATGTGCTGGATCCATTGTTGTATCCCAAAGCTCTTTGGCTGGCATTTCGCCAAGTCCTTTAAATCGTTGAATTCCATCTTCTTTCGGTAACCGCTTTCCGGCATCAATTCCGATTTGAATAAAACCATCACGCTCACGATCCGAGAATGCGTATTGAACTGGTTCTTTCCCGCCCCACTTAAGTTTATAAAGTGGTGGCTGGGCAAGATACACAAAACCGTTTTCGATTAGTGGGCGCATAAATCTAAATAACAAAGTTAGTAAAAGTGTGCGGATATGTTGGCCATCGACGTCAGCATCCGCCATTAAAATTATCTTGTGATAGCGAAGTTTTGCAACATCGAAATCATCGTGAATACCAGTGCCCAGCGCTGTGATTAGTGATTGGACTTCATTGTTTTGTAACACCCGATCGATGCGAGCTTTTTCAACATTCAATATCTTTCCGCGAATTGGAAGCACTGCTTGATATCTTGAATCACGTCCGCCTTTTGTCGAACCACCAGCAGAATCACCTTCGACAATATAAAGTTCGCATTTTTCCGGTTCGGTCCATTGGCAATCTGCCAACTTTCCTGGCATGCCTCGGCCTTCTAATAAACCTTTACGGTTACGTGATAGATCACGCGCTTTTCGTGCGGCAACTCGTGCTGTCGCAGCGTCAATGCTTTTGCGAACTATGTCTTTGCCTTCGCTGGGATTTTGCTCGAACCAACTTGTTAAATGATCATTCATACTTTTTTGAGTGAATGATTTTGCCTCAGTATTACCAAGTTTAGTTTTAGTTTGACCCTCAAACTGTGGTTCTGCCAATTTGATTGAAACAATCGCAGTTAGCCCTTCACGAATATCTTCGCCGGTTAAGCGATCTTCTTTCTTGCGAATAAATCCCCATTCTTCACCAAATTTATTTACGACAGATGTGAGTGCGGTGCGGAAGCCTTCTTCATGTGCTCCACCTTCGTGGGTATGAATAGTGTTCGCAAAGGTATATACAGATTCGGTGAAACCCGCGTTCCACTGCATTGCGATTTCCAAACTCATTTTATGTTTGGTTTCATCGGTTACAAAAGAGATGATGGATTTGTGGGTCTCGCCCTTTGTTTGATTTAAATGCTTAACGAAATCAATAATTCCACCTTGGTAGTGGTAGCGAACGTGAACTGGTTCGCCTTTCTCGTCCACGTGCCCTTGGCGCAAATCTGTCAAAGTTAAAATTAGCCCTTTATTCAAAAAAGCCATTTCGCGGAAACGTGTTGATAGAACTTCAAAGGAAAAATCAGTTGTGTCAAAAATATCTTTTGATGGCCAGAAAGTTACTGTGGTCCCGTGATCATCTGTTGCGGCGCCTTTTCGAACTGGCGCTTGCGGAACACCTAATTTGTATTCTTGATACCAATGAAATCCATCGCGCTTAACTTCAACCGAAAGATCTGTGCTCAATGCGTTAACTACAGAGATGCCAACACCGTGTAATCCACCGGAAACTGAATAGCCACCATCACCAAATTTTCCGCCGGCGTGTAAAACTGTAAGAACAACTTCTAAAGCCGGTTTCTTTTCAATCGGGTGAATGTCTACTGGAATTCCGCGACCGTTATCAGCACATTGCAGAGATCCGTCTGGCATTAAAGTAATGTTGATGTCGGTGCAATAACCAGCTAACGCTTCATCCACTGAGTTGTCGACAACTTCATAAACCAAATGATGGAGCCCACGTTCGCCGGTTGATCCGATATACATTCCGGGACGCTTGCGAACTGCATCCAAACCTTCAAGAACGGTGATATTCGAGGCGTTATACGTTTTTTCGCTCAATTAGCACCTCCTATCAAAACTGAAAATTCTTGCGGGGGAACCTGCTAAAAACCTTTAAGGGCGAACCTCGACGGTTTTTGTTAATTCAATGCCGTAATCCTAGTCCGTAAACCCACAACGAACTACCGCAAAAGCGGCTTGTGCGGTGGGTTAGAAGGGTTAAATCGTCGAAGTTGTAGGTAGTTACTGCGCGGGTTTGCTTTTACGCTTAACCGTAGGTATCTCTAGGCCCTCTGGCGCCACGAATTGTCCGCAGCCCTTTCTTCCAATTTGGGGCGTGTGGTCCGATGAAAACCAGAACTTCGACCAACGCACCCGGTGCAGAATTACTAATAGTTTTTAAAAGTTCGGTGGAAATAATATTTAATTGAGTCGCCCATGCTGTTGACGATGTTTGAATTGTTAATCGGCCATCAACAAGTGAGATTGGTGTTGAATGTGTGGCGATTTCTGATCCAACAATTTTTTCCCAGTCTGAAAAAATATTTCCTTCTGCTAATCCTTGTCGCCAATCACGAGAAATAATTAATTCATCAAAAACTAAACCAATTTGTTGCGGATCCCCGATTTGGCTTCGTGCCGCCGCTTCACCATTGACAGCGCTGTTTCTATTTCTCTTTGCTTGGTTACGAAACGAGCGGTACAACTCTCGTGCTAAATCTCGTGCCATTTAATTTACTTCCGTTAGTTTAGAAATCTTATTTACTTGTCCAGATTTTACAAGGAACCGGTTACCCGATAACTCTTTTGGTAGATCGTTTTCTACTGCAACTGTGATAAATGTTTGCTCGGCAGAATTTGCTAATTTGATTAAATGAATTCTACGCTCTTCATCTAATTCAGAAAAAACATCATCTAAAATTAAAATTGGTTTCAAGCCATCTTTTTCTAATAACTTATAAGTGGCTAATTTTAAACTTAACGCTATCGACCAAGATTCACCATGGCTGGCATAACCTTTAACTAAGTGATCGCCAAGATTTAAAAGTAGGTCATCACGATGGGGGCCGGTAAGAGTTAGGCCGCGCTCTGTTTCAGCAGCCCGTGTTGTTTTCATGCGCTCTAGGATTTTAAGTGTGTTGTCGGCTGGATTTAAAGTTGGCTCTTCGATGCTGGATTTATAGTTAATAAACGCTGGTTTTTCGGATGATATCTCTTGGTAAATTTCTTGAAAAATAGGTTCGAAGTCTTTAAGTGCTTGCAGCCTGGCCGCGATAATTTCACCACCAAAATTCGCTACTTGTTCGTCCCATGCGGCTAAAGACTCATTTCCTGCTCTAGATTTTAATAATGAGTTTCTTTGACGAACCGCTCTTTCGTAATCAGAAATCACGCCAGCTAATCTTGGAGAGCGCAAAATTAAAAACTGGTCAATAAATTTTCTTCGCTCACTCGGATCGCCACGAACTAGGTCTAGGTCTTCAGGGGAGAAATAAATTGCTTGCACGATACCGAATATTTCTTTCTGGCTTCGAACCGGGTTTTGGTTGATTCGTGCTCGATTAGCCTTCTCGCTGTTTATCTCTAGCTCCACTAAAACTTCGCGGTCGGAGAGTTGGGTTTTAGCTCTGATGTAAGCAGATGCACTTCCAAGTTGAACTAAGGGTTGATCACTAGAAACTCTGTGGGATGAGAGAAAAGATAAATAAAGAATTGATTCAATTATGTTTGTTTTACCTTCGCCGTTTCGCCCAATAAAAATTGAGATGCCAGGGGTTAATTCCAATTCTAGGTTTTTGTATGACCTGAAAGTGGTAAGTGAAAGGTTTGAGATAAACACTTTGTAAGTTGCCTAAATAACTAGTTAATAATTAGGAGGTGTAACGCATTGGCATTAACAAATACTTGTAAGAAGTGTTTGCTGCCCCACTTGGTTCTGTTTTTCCTGTTAAAACAGCCGGTTTTTTATCGCCAGTGAAAGAGATGTGCACAAATGGTGCGTTGATCGCTTGTAACCCATCAGTTAAAAAGGTTGGGTTAAATGCAATGTTTATATTTTCACCGGTGTAGTTAATGTTTAACTCTTCGGTTGCTTGAGCATCTTCGCCAGTTCCAGCTTCTAGTTGAAGTGTGTTGTTTCCGAACACTAAACGAAGTGGGACTGTTTTATCTGTTACTAGTGCAACTCGGCGCACTGAATCTAAAAATGGTGCAACTTCAATAACCGCTTCAGCGGTTGATTCTGTTGGTAGTAAATGTCTAAATGGAGGAAAGCTGCCATCTAAAGTTCTTGATGTCATTGTTTTATCTTCAGATACAAAACCAACTAGTTTTTCATTTGATGTTGTTGGTGAAAGCGCGAATGTTATCTG
>CAWURN010000096.1:0-2514 GCA_963924835.1 Candidatus Nanopelagicaceae bacterium
TTCTCTTCGAGCAGATTCAATCCATCTTGCAAAGCCCGAACCCCAGATCAATTATTGGGATTGTTGGAAAACCGGGCGCTGGAAAATCCACCGTAGTTTCAGAGATAGAAAAACGATTTGATTCAAGCCAAGTATCGGTAATCCCAATGGATGGGTATCACCTAAGTAATGAAGAACTAATCTCACTTAATCGCCGCAATCGCAAGGGTGCACCAGATACTTTCGATACTCAATCTTTTATTTCCCTAATAACCAAAGTAAAAAACAACCCCGATTTAGAACATAGATTTCCAATTTTTCATCGTGAGATAGAAGCATCAAAAGCAGATGAAGGATTTGTCCAAAGCGGCGTTAAGGTAATAGTTGTAGAAGGTAATTATTTATTTTCCGAAGAACACAATTGGCAAGGCGTATTCCCACTTCTAGATCACACCTGGTTTATAGAAATTGCTGATGAAGTAAGAATCGAAAGGCTTATTGCGCGCCATATTCGTTATGGTAAAACTCCAGAGGATGCCGAAAATTGGTCCCGAGGTTCTGATGAAGCCAACGCTCGGTTCATAGAATTAACGGCCCACCGGGCTGCAAACATAATCAAACTGGCGTGAGCAATCGGTCAATTCACACTGTAAACTTCCCACACCACTTGGAGACGTCGCATAGCCCGGTCGAGTGCGCCTCACTGCTAACGAGGTAAGGGGTAAAACCCTTCAAGAGTTCAAATCTCTTCGTCTCCGCCAGTTTTATAAGTTAGGAGTCTTAGTGCCGCATTACAAGATTGCAATCGTCGGCGCTGGCCCATCAGGATATTTCGCAGCGCAAGCTCTGCAGAATTCGGTAACTGAAGATTTAACTTTCTCTATCGACATGATTGAACGTCTACCAACTCCTTGGGGATTGGTTCGCTCAGGAGTTGCACCTGATCATCCAAAAATAAAGACAGTTTCAAAGGTATTTGAAAAGATCGCTTCCGAACCTAATTTCCGGTTATTTGGAAATGTAGAACTTGGGAAAGACCTTTCACTCGAGGATTTAACTAATAACTATGACGCAGTAGTTATGGCTACTGGTTCTGCAATCGGAAAGAAACTTGGAATACCTGGCGAGGACTTAGCTAATTCAATTTCAGCAGCGCAATTTGTTCCTTGGTATAACGGGCATCCTGATTATGCAGATTTTAAAGTTGATCTCTCTGGAAAAGTTGCTGTAGTAATTGGAGCCGGAAATGTTGCAATGGATTGTGGACGCATCCTTGCTATCGATCCAAAAGAACTCGATGAAACTGACACTGCAGATCACGCACATCAGGATTTGCACAAAAGTAATATCCGAAAAGTAATTATTTCTGGTCGCCGTGGCGCAGAATTTGCGGCATTCACGGCGCCAGAACTTCGTGACCTGCCAAAGTTAGAACACACAGATGTTTATATAAGCCAGGAAGCAATTGCCCTTGCACAAAAAAATGCGGAAGCTAGAGGCGAAATTGAGAAGCATCTGGCAAGTAATTTAGAAGCCATGAAGTTAATTGCTGAAACTCCAAAGCATGGCCATCCTCGTTCTTTAGAATTCCTTTTCTCACACACCCCCAAGGAAATAATCGGCAGCGATAAAGTCGAAGCGATTGTCTACTCAACCCCAAGTGGCGATGTGACAATTCCTTGCGATTTAGTTATTACAGCAATTGGGTATGAAGCAACTGTTATTCCAGGTGTTATTTACGAGGCTGGAAAAATTACAAATATTGATGGTCGAGTAAAAGATTCAAATATTTATACCGTTGGTTGGGCTAAACGTGGGCCATCTGGAGTTATCGGAACAAATAAAAGTGATGCGGCTGAAGTAATTAAATTATTAATTTCAGATTTAAAAGATGCAAAATCAACTGCAGATATCGCAGAACTTCTAACCAGCAATCACAAAATCGTTGACCAGGCCTATTGGGTTCGCATTAACGGTGCGGAAGTGGCAGCCGGTGAAGCCCTTGGCAAGCCCCGGGTTAAAGCGGTTTCAATCCCTGATCTATTGCGTTTGGGGCAACCTTAATCAACGAGTAGTATTTGCCAGCATGCCTGCGCTTGTAGCTCAACGGATAGAGCATCTGACTACGGATCAGAAGGTTAGGGGTTCGAATCCCTTCAAGCGCACCAGAACTATCAACTCATCACTTTCCTAAATTTGTAACAGAGGTAGCGAAATGAGCTCCAACTTCACACTCGCGGTTTGTTCCGAAATGGTCTTCTTAGATCTCCCACACATTGAACGCGTCGAAAAAATTCACTCACTTGGTTTTGCAGTAGAGATTTGGGATTGGACGCAGAAAGATATTCCAGCCCTCGCCGCTACAGGTGCGAAGTTCACATCTATGACTGGCTACATAACTGGACGACTGGGCGATAAAGAAGGCGCTGCTGATTTACTTCGAACCGCCGAACAATCAATCCCAGTTGCGCATGCACTTGGAAATCCATCATTGAATCTGCATGGAACTGGTTTGGATAATAAGGGTTTGCCAGC
>CAWURN010000097.1:0-28220 GCA_963924835.1 Candidatus Nanopelagicaceae bacterium
ATTCCGAACATGTCCCATGTTTCCCGCTCGTGCCAATTGTTTCCGGCCCAAACTTCAACTAGTGATGGAAGATGCGGATCAGAATCAGGAACGCTAACTTCTAAACGAATTCGACGATTGTGTGTCATTGAAAGTAATGGATAGACCGCATGTAATTCGCGGTTCTTATCTTCTGGGTAATGCACACCATTTACACCTAGGCAAACTTCAAAACGTAATGATTGGGTATCACGTAATTTCATAGCAGTTTCAAATAATCTTTCGCGCTTAACATGAAGTGTTAATTCGCCACGATCAACAATGACTTTTTCAATTGCATCACTGAATTCTGGATATGCGCGTTCTAACTCATCTGTAACTTCATCAAAATAACTTCCATAAGGGCGCTCACTTGAACCAAAATTTGCAGCGCTGCGAACTAGGCTGCCGAAACCTGAAGTATCCCCAGATCCACTGGCGCCGAACATTCCAATGTTTTCACTCATGCGAGTAAGCCTTTTAATTGGTGAGTTGGCTTTGCAGCAAGTGCTGCAGCTTCAACTTCTTGAATAATTTTTTCACGATTGACGCCAAGTTTTTCACTGCCAATATGTTCGTGCAATTTTAGAATTGCATCCATCAGCATTTCAGGACGAGGTGGACATCCTGGTAAGTAAATATCTACTGGAACAACGTGATCAACACCTTGAACTATTGCATAATTGTTAAACATTCCGCCTGAAGATGCACACGCACCCATAGCAATTACCCATTTAGGTGCAGCCATTTGATCATAAATTTGGCGAAGGACTGGTGCCATTTTATTTGAAACTCGGCCAGCAACAATCATTAAATCTGCTTGGCGAGGAGATGCACGGAAAACTTCCATGCCAAAACGCGCTGCGTCATAACGTCCGCCACCGAATGCCATCATTTCAATCGCGCAACATGCAAGACCAAATGTTGCAGGCCAAAGTGAGTTCTTGCGCATATATCCTGCAAGTTTTTCAACTGAAGTAAGTGCAAACCCAGCTGGTAACTTCTCTTCTAGACCCATGAATTTAATCCCATTCCAATCCGCCGCGACGCCAGACATATGTATAAGCAACAAAAACTGTTGCAATAAAAATTACCATTTCAACTAATCCAAAGAGTCCTAATTGATCAAAAGTCACTGCCCATGGGTACAAGAAAACAATTTCAATATCAAAAACAATAAATAGCATTGCAGTTAAGAAATACTTAACTGGAAAACGTCCGCCACCAGCTGCTTGTGGCGATGGTTGAATTCCGCATTCATACGCTTCTACCTTTGCCCGGTTATAACGTTTTGGCCCAGTAAGTGCGGCTGCAACAATTGAAAAAACACCAAAGCCAAAGCCGATTGCGCCAATTACCAAGATCGGTACATATGGGTTCACGGTAAGGGAGTCTACGGGTTTAGGCGTTGCAGGTCACATTTGGAAATGTGAATCCGCATATGTTGTAGGACATTGTGGCACCAATCACGGCTTTACTCCCGTATGAATTGCGACGATTCCGAAGGTCAGATTTTTCCATTGAACGCTTCCAAAACCAGCCGTCTTTATCAATTCTGCAAGGCCGATTTGGTTGGGCCAGGCCAAAATAGATTCGGCTAAATAAACATAGGCATCGGGATTAGATGACACTTTTCTTGCGACCGTTGGAAGTGCGCGCATTAAATAACGGAGATAAATAGTTCTAAAAATTTTATTGGTAGGTTGTGAAAATTCAACAATAACAATTCGTCCACCAGATTTTAAAACCCGAAAAGATTCTCGTAGTGCCTTACTCGTATCAGAAGTATTTCGTAATCCAAATGAAATAGTTGTCACATCAAATTCATTATCTTTAAATGCAAGTGCGAGCGCATCACCTTGAGTGAATGCCAAATCTGGATGTCGCTTACGACCAGCATCTAACATTCCTTTTGAAAAATCAAGTGGTATGACATCTGCACCAGCATCTGCAAGTGGTCGACTTGAAGATCCAGTTCCTGCTGCAATATCTAAAATACGCATTCCTGGTTTTGGTGCAATAACTTCGGTTGCCACCTTGCGCCAGACTTTAGTTCTACCAAGGCTTAATAAGTCATTCAGTAAGTCATATCGACGGGCAACGCCATCGAACATGGCTGAAACCTCTTCGGGTTCTTTGCCTAAATCAGCTCTACTCACGCGTATATTCTTGTGGTGTTAGGCTCCGACCACAAATTATAAAAGGGAACGAGGTTGGCAAAATGGTTCAGATTTCACAAGTAAGCACCCTTCGGTCTGTGATTATTCCTCGCACTTCGGCCGCATCTCAAATCTCTTTGATGCTTACTGGAACCGTATTTCTTACTTTGATGGCCCAAATTTCTTTTCCTATTCCTGGATCTCCGGTTCCATTCACTGGTCAAACTCTCGGTGTATTACTTCTTGGAACAGCATTTGGTGCTGGTCTTGGATTTAGCACAATGGCCTTTTATTTATTAATGGGAATTGCTGGAGCGCCAATTTTTGCTTCTGGTTCCAGCGGTCTAGAGAAGGTTGTTGGTGCTACCGGTGGCTATCTGGTTGGAATGTTGATTGCATCGCTTGTTGTTGGTGCGATGGCTGGTCGTAAATGGGACCAAAAAATAAGAACAGTAATCCCGACAATGATTATCGGAAATGCAATTATCTTTACCTTCGGTTTAATTTGGCTACATCAATACACCGGCGAAAATTGGCAATGGACTTTTGAAAAGGGACTTACCCCATTTGTTCTAGGTGAACTAATTAAAATAGCAATTGCCAGCACTGCGCTTCCTGCAGTGTGGAAATTTGTTTCCAAGCGTTAACAACCAAGACTTAAATTAAAGTGCCGACAAATATAACTACTGAACTTCTTGGTGAGCATCCAGCCCTGGAGTTGATTGCAACTGAATTAGAACTCTCTGCGTCTTGGATTCGTGGCGGCGATGGTCTGATTGGTTTTGGGGAGTGGAAGAGCACCAGCGTAAAAGGTAAGAATAGATTTGTAGATGCCAGAAAATGGTGGCACGAACAACTAGCTACCCTAAAGATCCAAAACACCGTTCATGGCAGCGGAACTGGACCAATACTCTTCACATCGTTTGCCTTTGACCCAGCGGAAGAATCAAAACTAGTAATTCCAGAATTAGTAATTGGAAAACGTGGAGATAAGTCTTGGATTACTTGGATTGGCGATAAGAACCAGCCAGCAATTTCAATATCAGAGAATCCAAAGTTAATTGGTGAAGTAATTTTTGAAGCTGGTGCCCTATCTGATTCGGAATGGAAAAACCGAGTTGCTAGCGCTGTTACCAAGATTAAGAATGGCGACCTAGAAAAAGTAGTTCTTGCGCGAGATTTGATTGGCAAGAGCGCTGAAGCCATTTCTAAGAGAAATTTAATTTCCTCATTAAGTCGGAATTACCCATCGACCTGGGTCTTCCTGGTAGCAAACCTGATTGGTGCAACTCCAGAACTATTAGTTAGATTAAACAAATCACTTGTAACATCAAGAATTCTTGCCGGAACTATTCGCAAATCTGGTGATGAGGCGAAAGACCTTGGTCTGGCTGCATCTCTTGCAAAATCATCGAAGGATCTTGAAGAGCACGAGTATGCGGTGCGATCTGTGGCTGAAGCGCTAGAACCATTCTGTTCATCTACAAATGTTCCAGAATCACCATTTGTTCTGCACCTAGCAAATGTTATGCACCTAGCAACTGATGTGACCGGCGTTTTAAATGATGCAACAACGCCAGTCGATATCTTCACACTTATTTCTTCACTGCATCCATCTGCCGCAGTTTGTGGAACGCCCGCTCAGGTGGCAAGCGCTGTTATAAATGAATTGGAAGAGATGAACCGTGGCCGATATGCCGGACCGGTTGGTTGGATTGATGCCCGTGGAGATGGCGAAATTGGAATTGCACTGCGGACAGGTGAACTTTCAGAGGATCAAAAATTAATTCGAATCTTTAGTGGATGTGGAATTGTTGCTGGTTCTAATCCAGAAGATGAATTAGCAGAGAGTCAGGCTAAGTTAAGCCCGATGCGGACTGCGCTAGAAATTCGAGCATAAGTTTCAATTAAATTCTTTGCCATTGACTGGCGGGTTGGGACTTCAACAATCACAAAGTGTAGGCCAGCTTTATTCTGTGAAAATGTGTAATTTATATCTGAAATTGATTTGACCTTTGAAACACTAATTTGAAAAGCGGCAATAACCTTTTCAAGATCCTGATTTTGTGGCGTCGCAAACATCTCCTCAAAACCCGCTACTCCAGCTTGTGGCAATGTAGAGAAAATCCCACCACCATTGTTGTCGATTACAAATATCGTTAAATTATTTGCTGGTGGCGCAAGCAGAGCCGTTAAATCATGCAAGAAGGTTAAATCCCCGATAACCGCATAGGTGCGTTCAAAGCTATTAGATATGCCGAAGATTGTTGAAAGATTTCCATCAATTCCAGCAAGTCCGCGGTTAGCAAAAACATTTATGCCATTGCGGGGCGTAGCAAATGCTTCGATATCTCTTATTGGCCTGGATGCTCCAACAAAAAGCGCAGACCCTTCTAGAACGCCAGCGGCAATTGCTGTTAAGGCGCTCTGCTCACTCCAACTTTGGTTCTGCGAGATTGCAACAGCAGCGAGCTTTGAGATCTCATGCCAATCTGAAATCCAACTTGGATTTAGCGAAGTTACATCTAATTTAGGTAGTGCGAAAAATATTTGAGAGGCGGTTCGTTTGGTATCAATAGTAGAAATTCTTGGGTCAACCACATAGGTTTTTGTCGCGAGTGCAATATAACTATTTATACTCCGCGATAACGTGGTGCGGCCAATGACGATTGCAAAATCTGCCTTCACGTAATTTCGAATAGCTTCATCACTCAGTAATGCACTGGCATGCCTAATCGAGTTCGCAAAAGTTAATGGATCTTCAGCAATTACTGGCAGCCCAGAGGCTTTTACAAACTTTTCGATATCCGCAACTGAAATAGTTCCGTGATCATGGCCGATAACAATTACACCATTCCCAGTTACAGATAGCGATTTGGCGCTTTCAACATCAATCTTCGGTGGCGCAATCTTTAATCCGGTTAACCAATCATTTGAGTTATTGGGGAGCAGTGGCTCATCAAATTGAATATTTAAGTGAGTTGGACCGTTTCCTAATTCGAAGGTAACGCCAGAAACTAAATCAAAGGCTGGGATGTTTGGGAACATGCCTACTTGATCTGTTGTCTGGTTTGCACCAGTTTTGCGCAACCGTTCTGGTCGGTCAGCGGTTATTGCAACTAATTTGTTACTTCCATGCCAGGCCTCTAACAGTGCCGGGTGAAAATTAGCTGCCGCAGTTCCGCTGGTACAGATAACAGCAACATGTTTATCAGTTGCCTTTGCAATTCCAAGTGCGTAAAAAGCAGCACCGCGTTCATCCAATTTAATATGTAACTCGATAATTCCATGAGATTTCGCTTCATTAAGCGCAATTAAAAGTGGTGCATTTCTAGAGCCTGGTGAAATCACAAAGTCACTAATACCGAGTTCGATTAAGTTACGGATGGTTTGACGGGCTAAATCAGTTGCGCTGCTCACCTTGCCACCTTTCACCAAAACCATTTTCCCAAATTCTTTCGATGCGATTCTGCCACCAAAGTCTACGGTCTGCAGAAGCCAAATATTTAGCGACCAACTTCTCGTCAGGGAAGGTGCGATTCACAGCGATAGTGCCAGCAGTTATTTCAATTGTCGGAAATACAACATCACTCTCTAAGAGTGAGAGAGTTGCTAGCCCACAATCAAAATTTAGTTCACTCTGGTTTGCCGCTAATGCGAGCGCGTGTGAAATTCCAATTCCGGTATCTAATGCACTCGAAATAACCGCAGGTAATCCAATTCGAGAGATCAATTCATTAGCACGGACCATGCCACCTGAAGGCGCCCACTTAATGATTGCGATATCTGCAAATTCTTTGGCATCGCTAAAATCACTTGATAAAGCTTGTCTAATGGATTCGTCTATTGCAATCTTCATTGGAATTTCTTCTTTTAATTTCCTTAAGTCTTCAATTTCTGAACAAGGTTGTTCGATATATTCAAAGACTTTGCCAAAGCGTAGATAGTAGTTATAGAGGTTTAACAATGCGGTTTCAAGGCTCCAACCGCCGTTAACATCTAATCTAATTTTAAAATCTGGGTTAAAATCCAGAGCAGCTTCGACTAATTCGCAATCGTTTTCAAAATCATCAACCTTAATCTTTACCGTCTTTGCACCGGGAAATCTACTTAGTATTTCTGGCACGCGATCGATTTCTACTTTAGGCAGCGTTGCATTTATTCCAATTGAACTTCGTTTCAACTCTGGCCACGGATTATTTGCGCCTTCTAGCGCGGCATATAACCACTGCTCTGCTTGCGCATCGGAGTATTCAATAAATGGCGAGAATTCACTCCAACCTGCAGATCCACGAAATAGCGCAGCTTCACGAACGGTTACGCCTCGAAAATTTGTGCGTGTAGGTATGGCAACAATAGTTAGATCAGTGAAGACCTCATCTAGGTGCCACATTTTTAGTTACGGGCGCTTTGGAAATTTATTGAAGTTCGGTTCGCGATTCTCTTTAAATGCATCGCGACCTTCTTGACCTTCTTCTGTCATATAAAACAAAAGTGTGGCATCGCCGGCAAGTTGTTGAACTCCTGCAAGTCCATCATCTGCAGCATTTAATCCAGCCTTTAACAACCTAAGTGCCATTGGCGAATGTCTTAACATTTCACGGCACCAAGAAACAGTTTCTGCTTCAAGTTCGCTTACCGGAACAACAGTATTTACCAAGCCCATTTCAAGTGCTTCTGTTGCATCATATTGACGGCATAAAAACCAAATCTCGCGAGCTTTCTTCTGGCCAATATGTGCAGCTAATAAACCAGCACCATATCCACCATCAAACGATCCAACCATCGGTCCGGTCTGACCAAACTTTGCATTATCGGCAGCGATTGTTAAATCACAGACAACATGCAAAACATGTCCCCCGCCAACAGCCCAGCCAGCAACCATTGCAACAACTGGTTTTGGCAATCTGCGAATTTGAATCTGTAAATCTAAAACATTTAATCGGCCGATACCTTTTTTAGCAAGTGAATCATTTCCTAAATATCCATCGTCCCCACGAACATTTATATCCCCGCCTGAACAGAATGCTTCACTCCCGGCGCCGGTAAAAATAATGACTCCTACAGAATCATCATCACGTGCAAGGGAAAATGCTTCTTGTAATTCAAAGAGCGTTTGTGGGCGAAATGCATTGCGAACTTCAGGTCGATTAATTGTAATTTTGGCGATGCCTTCAGCAACTTCATAAATTATGTCCGAAAAAGCCTCGCCACCAGTTCCTACGATCCATTTGGGAATGGTTCGACTACCTGGTTCACGCTTAAAGGGCTTGCTCACATTTCCTCCCACAAAATATGTAGATAGCCTACGCGGGTCATGAAAACTTCGGTAATTGATATCGGGCTCCAATGGGGGGCGCCAGCGCTGACTCTTGCCCTTTCTGAAGTATTTAACCAAGGCGAAGCAGCCCAAGCCATCGTGAACACAACTGGATCTTCTGGAATTCGAAAGCGAGTCCTGCTTTCAACAGATGCAATCGGAAAATCTGCTGAATTATCGAATGCACAAGTTGGTGCAGTGCCTGGGAATATTTGGTCACTCCTACTCCCAATAAATCATGTTTCTGGATTGAATGTATTGGCCCGCGCCATAAAGCTTGGAAGCGAAGTTGTAAGTGTCAATGAATCTGCTGATTACACGGCAATTGTTCCGACCCAATTACATCGCGCACTATTTGGTGACGCCAAACTTTTGGAACATCTACAGAAATGTAAGTCTGTCTTAGTTGGTGGAAGCCCTGCCAGCAACACAATTTTAGAGGCAGCCGTCAAAGCAGGAATAAAAGTAGTTACTACATATGGAATGACTGAAACTTCTGGTGGCTGCGTTTATAACAACAAGGCGCTTCCTGGAATTTCGGTCAAGGCTGATGAATCTGGTCTGCTCATGATTAAGGGGCCAATCCTTGCTAATGGTTATGAAAACAATCAAGAACTTTGGAATGAAAAGTTTAAAGATGGCTGGTTCTTAACTAGTGACCTTGGCACAATTAAAGATAATGAAGTGCAGATAATTGGTAGAGCAGATGATGTGGTCATATCAGGTGGCGAAAATGTTTCTTTAACTTCAATTGAGATTGAATTGGCTGCTAATTTTCCTTGCGTGAAATTTCTCGCTACATCAATTGCAGATGCCGAATGGGGCCAGAAGATCTGCTTGATTTCAGATTATGAAATAGATAAGGATCAAGTATCACAAGTTCTAAAAAATAATTTAGGAAAGCAGTTTGTACCCAAAGAATTTCTGGTAGTTAAGCAAATACCTGAAATAGGAATTGGCAAACCAGACCGTGTCAAAGCCAGCCAGTTATTCCTAGATAAGCAAAGATAAGCAGATGAATATTTGGATCGCAGGTGCAAGGCCGCGCACACTTGCAGCAGCAATTGCTCCAGTTTTAATTGGAACTTCACTTATAACGGCCGAGGGCCAAGGAATTAATTGGATAAATGCGCTCCTTTCTCTTGGGGTTGGTCTGCTACTTCAAATAGCGGTTAATTATTCAAATGATTACTCAGATGGAATTCGTGGAACAGATGATTCCCGAGTTGGCCCAGTTCGATTAGTTGCAAGTGGTTTAAAGACCGCAACCCAAGTCAAAAGAGCGGCCTTGACTAGTTATTTTTTGGCTGCGCTTTGCGGCTTGATTCTTTCTCTTAGAACTTCACCATTTCTAATTATTATCGGTGCCATCGCAATTATTGCAGGTTGGAATTACACCGGTGGGAAAAATCCATATGGCTACAGTGGCTTTGGTGAATTTTCGGTATTTGTTTTCTTCGGCTTAGTTGCAACGATGGGCTCGTATTTCGCGCAATCACAGAAAATTACCTGGCAATCGCTCTTGCTTGCGATTCCAATGGGAGCCTTATCTTGTTCGATTCTCGGCTTAAATAACCTGCGAGATCGGCCAAAGGACGAGTTAGTTGGTAAGAAAACTTTGGCTGTCCGACTTGGTGACTCTGGAGCTAGAAAATTCTTAGTTGCACTTTTGCTAATTGCCTTTGCCGCTTCGCTCGCTGCCGTAACGATTTCACCCTGGGCCTTAATTGTCTTAGTAACGCTTCCTTTCTATTACATTTTAATCAAGGGCATTTTCGGTGGCCTGAAAGGATCCGCCCTTATTCCCCTCTTAGGTAAGACCGGGGAGCTGCAATTGCTGACTGCGCTGTTGATAACGTTCGCGCTAATCCTGACAAAGGCTTAAACTTCTCTCATGCGTTTACTCTTCACCATCTTTGTTCTAGCTTTCTCTTTTTATGCCTTCTTTGATTGTGCCCGAAGCCAACAAGAAGAAGTTCGTAGATTACCTAAATGGGCTTGGCTACTACTTATTTTTCTTTTCTCTTCAATAGGTGCACTTGCTTGGTTCATATTAGGTAAACCACGACGCAACCCTGGTCCTGGACGTGGTGGTCGCGGAAAAATAATTCCACCAGATGACGATCCAGATTTCTTGCGCAAGCTCTAAAACCTGCTAATTACCTACAGTCCGCTATATGTGTGCTTCCCGGTTCCCCAAATATTCACATACACATAATTAAATAAGAATGTTGATCCGGCGAATAAACATAACCAAGCCGCTTTGCGACCGCGCCAACCAACTGTTACGCGTGCATGTAAATATGCAGCGTAGGCAACCCAAGTAATAAATGCCCAAGTCTCTTTTGGATCCCATCCCCAATATCTGCCCCATGCTGCTTCCGCCCAGATTGCACCAGCGATAACAGAGAATGTCCAAAGCGGAAATACCAGAGCAACGAGACGATATGAAAGTTGATCTAACGCTTCAAGTGATGGCAACTTAAGCGCCCAAACTGGTCGGCCACTGTTCTCTTCGTATCGATCTAAAATTAAGTATGTAGCAGCGATGCAATTTGCTAGAAGAAAGACACCACCAGAAATAATTGCTGCAGATACGTGAATTACTAACCAAGCCGATTTTAAGGCTGGAACAAGTGGAGCGCTTGGAACATAGAGAACCGTTATTGCAGTTCCAAGAGTTAATAGAACTGAGATTGCCACCGGCAATCCAAGCCATCTAATTTTATATTTCCAAAGAGCAAAAATATAAGCGCCGGTAAAGGCAAGAGCGCCAGTAATGGAGAACTCATACATATTTCCCCAAGGAACTCGCTCTGCGGAAATGCCACGAGAAACTACTGCAACCAATAAGCAAATGAATGCAAGAACAATCATTACTGTTCCAAGTTCACCACTTCGCTTTGTTCGAGAGAAATCAAATTGAGTTTTATCTCCAGAATTACGAAGTGAGAATGCAACTTCTATGGCGTGGGCGATAAAAGCCACAGTGAATAGAACTATCGCTGAATAAACCGCGTAATTGGATATGAATGCAAAATTAGTTGAACTCACACCCTTATCCTTTCATCCCTTTAACTAGAGAAGCAATTTCATTTTCAAGTCCCGGAGCTGCATTCTTTGCAAGCCCGGCAACTTCAACACCAGATTTATTTATATTCGCTTTTACCCAAATTCTACGGGACCTTGTAAAGAGCGACATTAATAAACCAAGAATTGCAAAGATGGCACCAAGCAATGCATATATCTTGCCTGGGTCGCTAACTATTTGCAGGTTGACCCAAGGTGTCCAACCTTCGAATGTGATTGAACCGTCACCAAAATTATGGGTCTCATTCAATTTTAAAGTTTTTAAACCAATTCGCTGCATATCTGAAGTATTTAACCGATAGACAGATTGCGGATTGCCGGAATCCAAACCAAGGTCTCCGGTCCAGATGGAAAGAAGCAATCTAGGATCTAAAACTTCCGGATAACTAGATATCGCCCCGCCCCCTTCTGCTCTTTCATAAGTTGGTGTGAATGATCCAATGAATCCAACTTGGGGTTGCATATCTGGAACTTTAATTGCGCCAATAGAAGTTAAATTTCCATCTTGAGGTAAAAAGATAACCGCACCTTGATATTTAATTTCTCCACTCGTGTCACGAACTGTTACAAGTGGTGAATAACCATTTGCTTGTAAGTAAACCTTGGTGCTCCCAAATGTTAGCGGTGAATTGACTCTGACTACTTTAGATTTTTCAGTTGTTCCAACTTCATCTGCCACATTGGCGCTAAGTTTATAATCGCTTGGGGCGCCAGTTATCAAATCATAAGTTGCCTTAAAATTGGTTGCAGTTATAGAGAATGGATTTAAATTCTTTTCGGTTTGTAATTTTCCAAATGAAATAACATCATAAGAAGTAGGAGTATTAATAAATCTTTCTCCAACGTTGATAATTGCGTCACCTTTCATGCCGAAGAGTGAACCTAATGCGACACCAACTAAAATAAGAATCAGTGAGAGGTGGAACATCAGATTTCCGGTTTCCCGCATGAAACCTTTTTCCGCGGAAATTGACTGGGCATCTCTTCTAATTCTAAAGTGGCGTTTTCTTAGCCATGCTTCTGCGCTATCGAGGCTACCGGTGGAAAGTTCGGAATGGAACTCCATGCGATTTAAGTTCTTCGGAGTTAGTGATGGCTTGGCTCTAGCCCCCTTTGCGTGCTCGAAGCTTCTTGGTAGCACGCACCCGATTAGCGATACAAACAAGAGAATATAAATAGAACTAAACCAGGGCGAGCTGTAGACATCAAACATTTGAAGTTGATCTAAGAATTTAGCGGTGCCCGGATTGCTCTTAAAATAATCACTAACTGCAAGTGGGTTCTGTGTTCGTTGTGGAAATAGCGACCCAGGAATTGCTGCGACCCCTAACAACAGCAACAAAATAAGTGCGGTTCGCATACTTGTAAGTTGCCGCCATAACCAACGAAGTGAGGAGCGAGCATCCAGTTCAGTATTAATAGTCACTTAAACCACCGGCGCAAAATCAGATATGAATCCACGGATTGAATTCATCGCATCTGCCCATAAGCCAGTTACTTGTAATATCCCAATTAAAATTAGAAATATTCCACCAATAAGAGTAAAGTAATTTCCATGTCTGGAAACAAATTTTCTTAAGCGATGTGATTTATCAAAGAAAAATCCAACGAGAATAAATGGCGAACCCAGACCAATGCAATAAGCAAAACTTAGGATTGCACCACGGAGAGCGCTTGATTCTTGAAAAGAGAGTGTTTGTACAGCGGCTAAAGTTGGCCCAATACAAGGTGTCCAACCAACACCAAAGAGAAAACCAAGGATTGGTGCACCAGCAAGTCCAGAACGAACCTTCCAAACTGGCTTAAAAGATCGATAAAACTTCTGATTAAATAGAAAGATAATTCCCATTGCGATAGTCAATAAGCCTAAAATTATAGAAATTAGCGTTGAATTACTTGAGATTCTAGATCCGAGTGAACCAAAGATTGCGCCGTATGAAATAAATAAAATTGAGAATCCTAAAACAAAGAGGATTGAACCGAGCGCTGCCCGGCCTCTGCTCCTAACTTCAGTCATGCCTGCCGCATAAGCTAAATAGCCCGGTACGAGTGGCAACACACAAGGTGAAGCAAATGAAATTAATCCGGCAAACATAGCGACAGCTGATGCAATCAGTAGATTGCCATCGAAGACAATATCAACGAAGAAATCAAACATTGATGTCACTTCCTGAAACTTTTTCTAATACATCTTTCATTGAAGAAACCGTCACCTGGCCACTAATTCTTGCCGCAACCCGGCCATCTGCATCAATTACTATTGTGGTTGGAATTGCATTAGCTGGAAGTGATCCTCGGAAACTTGAAATTATTGCATCATCTATCAATGTTGGGTAAGTCAGGCCAAATCTTTTTACAAAGCTTTGCGCTGAACTTAAGTTATCTCTAGTTAAAATCCCAACGAATTGGATATCAGGATTATTGATTGCAAATTCTTCAAGGGTTGGTGCTTCCGCCCGGCAAGGTGAACACCAAGAAGCCCAAACATTAACTACAGTGATTTTCCCAAGTTCAGAACTAAAATTTGTTCCGTCAAGGGTTTCACCCGAAAGTTTTGGGGCAAGTGTTCTTTCTGATTCCTTGATTACAATCGCAGATCCATCACCAGAAATATAAGCGTTCTCACTATTGCTTGAAATCCCACCGGTAGAACATGATGTCAAAGTTAGAATTGCAGTGAGCGCTAAAATTAATTTCATTTTGTCGGTAGCAAATGTTTAGCAGGTTCAGAATATGAAACGCCGTTAATCATTCCTTCGTCATCTAAATGCAGGGATGTTACTGAAGCAAGAGTGCAGATTCGTTTTCTTGGGTCATGCAAAAGTCTGCGGCCTTCTACAGCCGAACGTAAAATCCAAATTGGTAATTGATGAGAAACAACAAGGGCATCTTTTCCATTTGCAGCATCGCGAGCCGCAAAAACTGCAGCAAGCATTCGTTCAATTTGTTCGGTATATGGCTCGCCCCAGGAAGGTTTTGCAGGATTGCGAAGATGCCACCAAGAAGCCGGATGACGTAGCACGCCACTTCCTAATTCGAATTTCTTACCTTCAAAAATGTTTGCAGCTTCAATTAAGTTTTCATCAGTCGTAATTTTTAAATTATGTTTTGCGGCAATAGGAGCCGCTGTTTCTTGTGCCCGTTGCAGTGGGGATGCATGAATTGCACCTAGGTCTAAATTCGAACTCCATTCTGCAACTGTTTGTGCCATCTCTTGGCCACGAGTTGATAGGCGCCAACCAGGTTGCCGTCCGTAAAGAATCTTTTCTGGATTCTCTACTTCCCCATGTCGCAATACGTGAATTGCTCGTGTCATGAGGTAATCATAACTTGAACGCTAAGGTTGGGTTATGACGAATCATGGCAAACGAGTTGCCTTCTTTGATGTCGACAACACGATTATTCGTGGTTCTACGATCTTCTTTCTTGGCCGCGGCATGTATCAAAGAGGTTTCTTTAGTAAGCGCGATATTTCGGCCTTCGTTCTAGCAAATCTAAGATATCGCTTAACGGGTGCTGAGAATCCGGAAGAGATAACAAAATTTCAAAATGCGGCAACTGATTTTATTGGTGGCCATGGAGTCAAAGAGATTGAAGCCATAGGTTCTGAAATTTATGATGAATTCGTCTCTCCTGCACTTTGGCAAGGAACCATTGAAATTGCGAATCAACATCTAGCCAATGGTGAAGAAGTCTGGTTAGTTACTGCTGCCCCACAAGATATGGCTGTCTTGATTGCGAAAAGATTAGGTTTTACTGGCGCTCTTGGATCTAAAGCCGAAGTTGTTGATGAAATTTACACCGGGAAAATGAATGGACTTTTGTTGCATGGAAATCAGAAGGCAATCGCAATTAGAGAGTTAGCTGAAAAAAGTAACATCGACCTAGCGAATTCATACGCTTATTCAGATAGCCATAACGACTTCCCACTTTTAACTGCAGTTGGAAATCCGGCAGCAATAAATCCAGATACCTTGCTGCAAATTCGAGCAATTAGAGATAATTGGCCAATTCATGATTTCCGGCGCGGACGGGCATTGAAAGCGCTATTCGGCCCAGTGCTCGCAAGATTTGCTGCGGTATTAACTTTTCTCTCGCCTAGAAGATTTCGGTCGAGGTAGCTTCTAAAACTCGGTAAAGTAGGGCAGTTATGTCTGTTAATTCTTTTGCCGATGAATTGCGTGCCCGCAGCGATGAATCAATCGCGCATCTTTTTGCGGTGCGCCCAGATTTACTCTCCCCAGTTCCAACAGATTTATCAGCACTTTCAGCACGCGCTAATTCCACACCAAGTTTGATGCGCGCCCTTGAATCATTAAATAAATTTCAGATTGAAGTTTTAACTTCTGCAAGCACTTTAACTCAGCCTTTTTCAAAATCTGAATTGCTTTCGGTCTCTGTTCCAGAAGCCGGAGATGAATTAATGCGGCTTTGGGCTGCAGCACTGGTTTATAAGGATGGGACAAAATTTAGATTGCCTGGAAATTTAGGTCAGTTGATTGGCGATGAACCAGCGGGTCTAGGTCCCCGCTCCTTGAAAAAAATAGATTTCAAAGCGCTTAAAGATATTCCTAGTGATTCTGCGGCAGTTTTAGAGCGGCTAACTTGGGGACCACCACGTGGGCAAGTCGGGAATATAAAAGCGCCTGGCAAACCAATTGGTTGGTTGTTAGAACACGATTACTTAGCTGTGATGGATTCCAAGACAGTTGTCTTGCCACGTGAAGTAGGAATGTATTTGCGCAATGGCAAAGTATTTAAAGAATATTCACCAGTTGCCAATTCATTTACAGGAACTGCACGCAAACAGAAAGATATAGACCGCGCAGCAATTGCAAACATTTCAGACTTTCTTAGATGGTGTGAAGAGCTTGCACATAACTGGTCAGACGAACCTCCTATTGCACTGCGTTCTGGCGGTCTTGGAATAAGAGACCTAAAGCGCAGCGCTGATCATCTTGGTGTTGATGAAAACTGTGTCGCCTTTGTTGCTGAAGTTCTATACCTCGGCGGATTAATTGTTATTGATACTGATGATCAGATTTTGCCTACTAATTCTTTTGACATTTGGATGTCTAGGTCCCTTGAAGAGCGTTGGAGTTCTCTGGTCAGTTTATGGCTCGAAACATCTCGCGTAAGTGGCTTAGTTGGTAAGGCAGGGGAAAAAAATATTGCACCACTTGGTCCAGAACTTGATCGTGCTGGTATCGCATCCATGCGCAAAGTGACCTTGAATATTTTGTCAGAGAATCTAGAGAATGATCCTGCAATAAAAAGCCTTCAGGAAATAATCGCTTGGCAGATGCCGCAGAGATTCAATGCTGAATATATTGAATGGACTTTGCGCGAAGCTGAATGGTTGGGATTAACTGGTCAAGGCGCGCTCTCGGAATTTGGAATTGCTTTTCTTAAAGGATCCGATGATCTTGGAGTTGAACGTGCACTACCAAAACCAGTTGACCATATTTTGATTCAAGCAGATAACAGCGCTATTGCCCCTGGGCCGTTGACAGTAGAACTTGCAAACATGATTGGAACAATCGCCGATATTGAAAGCCGCGGTGGTGCTTCGGTTTATCGCTTCAGCGAGAGTTCAATTAGACGGGGGCTAGATCACGGACAAACCGGAGAACAGATAAAAGATTTCCTAAAGAAAACATCAAAGACGCCAGTCCCTCAACCACTTGAATATTTAATTAATGACGTTGCAAAGCGCCATGGTCGATTGCGAGTTGGCATTGCTCAGTCTTATATTCGCTGTGAAGATGAAGGTTTGTTAACTCAAATATTGCATGACAAAAAATTAGAATCTCTCCGCTTCCGTAAATTAGCGCCACAAGTTTTGGTATGTGATTTTGAAGCTGGCGACGTGATTGCAACTCTGCGCGAAGCAAATTATTTACCAGCTGCAGAAAATGCGAGTGGTATTTTGATTTCAGCTCCTGCTATTCGTCGCGCAAAATCTCGCCCTAGACCGCCAAGAGTTCTCAGCGAAACATCTGCGCCAAGTGAAATTGTTATCAAAGCGGCAGTGCGCACACTTCGAACTGGTGAAAAAGCTAGTTCTCATAAGCCACGTGAAGTGCCGCGCACAACTGCAAATGAAACTTTAGATTTATTACATCAATATATTGAAGAGCAAGCCAGCTTGACGATTGGTTATGCAGATACAAATGGTGGGGTTTCTAATAGGCTTATTGATCCAATCTCTATCTCCTTAGGCACGTTAATCGCTAGAGACCATGCAACTGGCGAGATGCAGAGCTTTCGGATTCCGAGAATCACCGGCGTCAGTCCCGCAAAGTAAGGCAGACTTATCCCATGGCCATCATCGAAGATCTCAAGAAACTTGTTGAGTTTGAATCGCCAAGTGAAGATCTTGGTGCCTGTCGTGGTGTTGTAGAACTTGCAATTCAAATTGCAAATGAGAATTTAAAGCCAGAGGCGCAATTAGTTGAAGAAAATTCAAGCCCTATTTTTTGGTGGGGAAGTAAAAATCCTGAAGTAGTTTTGCTTGGACATCTAGACACGGTCTGGCCTAAAGGGTCGTTTCTTCCAACATGGAGTGTTTCTGGAGACATCGCAAAAGGTCCGGGAATCTTCGATATGAAAGCCGGATTCTTACAAGCAATTTATGCTGTTAAAGAAATTCCAGATGCACATTCAAAAGTTGCAATTATTGCAACTACAGATGAAGAAGTTGGAAGTCAGAGTTCTAAGGCTTTAATCGAACGCCTCTCAAAATCTGCAAGTGCAGTTTTAGTTTTAGAAGCATCCCTAAACGGCAAAGCAAAAACTGGCCGCAAAGGCACCTCGATGTATCAAATTGCATTGCATGGTCGGGCATCACATGCAGGGCTAGAGCCGGAAAAGGGAATCAACGCAACAACTGAGATTGCTGCCATAGTTATTGAAGTCGCAAAATTAGCAAATCCAGAATTTGGAACAACTGTTGTCCCAACAGTTATGAACGCTGGAACAACTACAAATACTGTTCCGGCATTGGCAACACTTGATATTGATATTCGCTCATATTCTGCCGCCGAACTTATTCGAGTCGATTCCGCAATGAAGAATCTTGCAACAACACATCCAGAAGCGAAGTTAGAAGTAACTGGTGGTATCAATCGCCCACCACTAGAACTTTCCGCAACTTCCGAGCTCTACGAGATATTAGAGAAGGTGGCTAATGAAATAGGTATGGCCCCAATCGGGCAGGCTTCAGTAGGCGGTGCCAGTGATGGAAATTTCGCTGCGGCGGCTGGTGCAAGAGTTCTTGATGGCCTCGGTGCTGTCGGCGATGGCGCTCACGCACTGCACGAACAAATATTGCTCTCTTCAATTCCGTCGCGAGTAAAACTTCTAACTGCATTTATTAAGGAATTAATTCGTGACTGATGGCCCATTAATTGTTCAAAGTGATAAAACCCTTCTTCTAGATATCGATCATCCACTTAGCGATGAATGTCGCCGTTCAATAGCTTCCTTTGCAGAACTCGAAAAATCTCCAGAACATATTCACACTTATCGTCTGACACCACTTGGTTTATGGAATGCCCGCGCTGCCGGACATGATGCAGAACAAGTTGTAGATATCCTTCTTAAGTATTCGAGATTTGCGGTTCCACACGCGCTATTAGTTGACGTTGCAGAAACTATGTCTAGGTATGGCCGACTTCGCCTTGAAGCACATCCAGTTCACGGATTAGTTTTAGTCTCACATGATCCTGCTGTACTGAAAGAAGTTACCCGTGGCAAAAAAGTTGCACCAATGCTTGGGCTTCAATTAGATGCTGAAACTATTGTCGTTCATCCTGGACAGCGTGGCTTTTTAAAGCAAGCACTGTTAAAACTTGGTTGGCCAGCAGAAGATTTTGCAGGATATGTAGATGGTGAACATCATGAAATAGATTTAGTTCAAGATGGATGGAGCATCAGAAAATACCAGGAGCTAGCCGCTGAAGGTTTCTGGCACGGAGGATCTGGTGTTGTAGTTCTTCCTTGTGGTGCTGGAAAAACAATTGTTGGCGCTGCTGCAATGGCTCATGCCAAAGCGACCACGCTAATTCTTGTTACAAATACTATTGCTGCAAGACAATGGCGAGATGAACTATTGAAGCGGACCACGTTGCATGAGGATGAAATCGGTGAATATTCCGGATCAAAGAAAGAGATTCGCCCTGTAACAATTGCAACCTATCAAGTAATGACAACTCGCAAGCAAGGTGTTTACGCACATCTAGATCTCTTTGATGCAATTGACTGGGGCCTAATTATTTATGATGAAGTGCACCTACTCCCGGCTCCAATTTTCAGATTTACCGCAGATATCCAATCTCGCAGGCGCCTTGGCTTAACCGCAACGCTTGTTAGAGAAGATGGAATGGAAGGCGAAGTATTTTCGCTCATTGGACCAAAACGTTATGACGTTCCTTGGAAAGAGATTGAAGCGCAAGGTTATATTGCACCTGCAGATTGCATAGAGGTGCGCGTTAATCTAACTGAAGATGAGCGCTTAAATTATGCGACTGCCGAACCAGAAGATCGATACCGTTTCTGTTCTACAACGGCTACAAAGCGAAAAGTGGCAATTGCGCTTGCGAAGCAACATAGCGAAGAGCAAGTTTTAATCATCGGACAATATATTGATCAGCTCGATGCACTAAGCGCCGAACTTGGGGTTCCGTTGATTAAAGGTGATACTCCTATTAAAGAACGAGAACGGCTCTTTAATCTGTATCGTGCTGGAGAAATTAAATGTTTAGTCGTATCCAAAGTTGCAAACTTCTCTATTGACCTTCCCGATGCAACTATTGCAATTCAAGTTTCAGGAACATTTGGTTCGCGTCAAGAAGAAGCACAACGGCTTGGTCGAATTCTGCGACCAAAATCTGATGGCAGAACTGCACGTTTTTATTCAATTGTTGCTAGAGATACCGTTGATCAAGATTTTGCGCAGAATCGCCAAAGATTCCTAGCAGAGCAAGGTTACGCATACGGAATTATTGATGCGGATGATGTTTTAAGTGCTAACCCAGATTAAAGTTTAGAGATAGCTAGTCTAAATCGTTCTGGGTCAACTCTAAAGAAATCATGCGGTTGATCATTTATTAAAATAACCGGCACTTGTTCGCCATACTTTGTTTCGAGTTCTGGATTCTCATCAATTAATATTTTTATAATTTGAAAATTAAACTCACCACGAAATTCTTCTAATACACCTAGGGCAACATCACAAAGATGGCAATTGCTCCTTGAATAAATGGTCACTGCAATCATTATTAGATTCTAGAACTACTACGAGAATACTGTGCCAATTACCAGCCTTTTTGAGAGATAGCGGGTGGTATCCAAAGGTCGGGACTGCTAGCGTTTTGCCCATGCGCGCCCGATACCTTCTCCTAATTTCAGCGGTATTTGGCAGCGTTCTCATTTCTCCGGCTTCTGCTCTTCCTGCACAAGTTAAATCAATCGATGCACCGTGGGTCTATTTTTATGCAGATAGTTCTGGTGGAAAAGAGATAACAACCAAGACGGCGCCCCGCACCTTTTCAATTGATAAAGCGCTAACTAAAAGTTCTTTCAAGGTTGATTTCACAAATACTCCTGAGATTTACCGACCTGCAATTAGTGAAGCCGCGGATGTTTGGGCCCAGAATTTTACTTCGGAGGTTCCGGTGAAAGTTAAGGTTCTGTGGGAGCGCCAATCCAATGCCGGTATTTTGGCTGCCGCTTCGCCCGGAAAATTTCACTCTAACTTTAAAAATATTCCAGATAATGATCTTTGGTATGCATCAGCCCTTGCAGATGCAATTGCAGGAGAAGATATTGAACCTTCAATTCCAGAGCTAACAATTCGAATTAATTCGACCAATGCACCAATGCTTTACCTTGGAACGGATGGTAATTGTCCAAGTAATAAATATGATTTGGAATCGATGATCCTTCACGAAATGGCCCACGGCCTAGGTTTCTTATCTAATGCAGATTACGACGACTTATACGGGTACGGCAGCATTCAACAACCAACACCATTTGACGCATACGCACAATTGCCAGACGGTCGCCGACTCATGGATCTTGATTCTCCTTCTATCGAATTAGGAAAAGCTTTAACAGAACCACTTGTCTGGTCTGGTGCAAATGGAATTCGCGCTAACAACGGAATTAAACCTTTGCTTTATACGCCTTCTGAATATGAAAGTGGATCTTCGGTAAGTCACTTAGATGAAGCAACTTTTGCAAATAGTGCACGGGATGCAGTCATGTCTCCCAATCTTAAATTTGGCGAAGTTTTTCATTTGCCTGGCCCATTGCTAATTGCAATGTTTGAAGATTTATTTGCAAAGCCTGCTGCTGGAATTCCTTATGGAATTCCTGGTGCTCCGAGAAATGTCAAAGCCCTAGTTGCTGATAAATCTGCAATTGTGACCTTTGATCCACCAATAAATCAGCGCACTGCCCAAATTACTTCTTACACAATCAAGGTTAATCAGACTGGTGTTGAAAAAACTGTAACCTCAAGTCCAGCAGTTGTTTCCGGCCTTACTAACGGTTCGGCATATTCTTTCTCGATTAAAGCAAAAAATGCAGTTGGAATCTCAGTTGAGGCTACAACAAATGGTGTTATCCCCCAGGCGCCTTGGCGAAAAACTTTTCTCGATTCAACAGCAGATGGAAAATATTTAGCAACTGCCATTTATGCAGGTAAAACTGTTGTTGCCTATTCAGACACCCTACGCGGGCTCTTAAAACTTGCAACGTGGAACGGCTCAAGGTGGCTTATCCAAACTGTGGATGGTGAAGGAACTAAAGGTGGAAGGACCGAGAACAATGTGGCCGGAAGTATTTCCGTCTGCACAAATAAAGTTGGAAAGACCGCATACTTAAATCTTTACTACGGAGATTTAACAAATAAGGATTTACGAAGAGCCTCATTCAATGGAAAAACTTGGAGTTTTGAAATCATCGATGGCAACGGGCCAGTAATTCAAAACTACAAAGAAACAGCCCGTGTGCGCACAGCAAGCGATGTAAGTGTTTCCAATGCCTGTGCAATCACTTCCGCAGGTGAGCAAGTTTTCTATCGTGACGAAAGCCAAGGAATTTTGCTTGGTGCAGTCCGCGATGGAAAGAATTGGCGTTATGAAATTATCGATGGTGATTCAGTATTAAATAATCGAACCACGGGAGATGTAGCTTTTCACTTGAAAGCTGTGACTATTGAAAAGAAAGTAAATGTTTTTTACGACTCTGTCTTATCTGTCAGCAATACTGATAAGAGCACAATACTTGGTGAAGTCCGTATTGCTTCACGCGAAAGTGCTTTCCCTGAGGATTGGAAATACCAAACTGTGCAATCTAGTAGCAGTAACACAGTTGTTGCTGGATATGACGTTGCTGCAACTCTAGTTTCTAAATCAATTTACACATCATGGTTGGGCGCATCAGGAATATCTTTGCCGAGGCCAGATCAAATCCAATGGGGCAAAGTAGATTCAAATCAAGCACCAAGTTCTGCTAAAACCGATTACTTCGGAACCCCAAGTGCACCAATGGCGGTAGATAGTTCGTCAATCATTTTCGGTTGCCAAGACAGATTGTGTATTTACGATAAAAATGATCAGACGATTAGTTTAGTTTCAACAGTTAGCACAGTAGATGCGAAATCAGCGACCTGGATTACAATAAACAGAGTTAAGTTTGTGTTGGTTGCAAGTGCTGGAAAATTATCCCTTTTTAGAAAACCTTAGGTTAAGCCATATTTGCAAGTATGTGGATTTGATTTTCGGAATTCACTTCTACCAAAACTACGCTTCCAATCCCGGTTTGCCAGAGAACTTTCTTTACTTTTCCGGGTAACGAATTTGCAGCAAGTGCCTTGCGAGCCTGCGAATATTTCACAATCACTGGTGTTGGAACTTTAGCCCGCCAACTTGGAATATCAATTATTGTCGTTTTAGAGATGAAACTCGTAATCTTATTTGTTCCTGCTTTAATTGTTGCTATTGCAGGTGGTTTCACAGTTGGAATCTTGCCAAGTTTTAACTCAGAAAATACTCCAGTCAAATCTACCAAAATCGTGAATTGTTGTGTAACGAGTTCTTTGCTTAGGTTTCCAATTATCCTAAGCGTTGTTCCACTTATGGATATAGCTGTTGGAACAATAAGTCCATCAACATCATAGAAATATGTCTGAGAAAGTTGACCAGATATCCCAATCTTCCATAGTACAAGTCGATTCAAAGTGTTAGTTGGTGTTACTGCCGCTTCAGCTACAACTGAATCTAGATTTACGGTGGAATCATCCAAGACTGGAGTTGCTATTTCCAAAGGTTTAGAGGTTGCGCCTACAACCCAGAAATAGCCATCTTTGTCCTTTGTAATTGATGAAGCAATATCATCCTGCAAGCTGCCTAAACGTAAATTCCATAATGGCTTCTTGTTTTTATCAAGAGCGGAGATAAAACCATCGCTGCCACCCAAAGTTGGTGAAGTAACTAAATCAACCAGCCCAGTTTCTACAGTCCCAACAAGTGCAATTAGTGAAGAATTTAGGGTGAAATCTGAAATCTGATCTCCGGAGCCGACTGGCGAAACAGCGGTAATGGCTGGTTTTGAGGGCACAACTTTAACTGCTGCGACAGCAGATGGACCATTCAAAGAAAGCGGAAGAGCTAATACTAAAATCGAAAATTTAAAAGCAAGTTTACGCAAGTTCTTGAGACCGATTCCGCGCAGCAGTCATAGCGCCCTCAACAATATCGCCAAGTTTTGCATCGCTAAAAACTTTCAGTGCTGCAGCTGTTGTTCCATTTGGACTTGTTACATTTTCTCGCAAAGTAGCCGCACTTTTACCTGATTGTTCTAACATTGCTGCGGAACCAACCATAGTTTGAATTGCGAGAGTTGTTGCCTGCTCGCTAGATAACCCCAAGGAAACTCCAGATTTAATCATCTCTTCTACGAAAGCAAAGAAGTAGGCAGGACCAGATCCACTTAACGCAGTTACTGCATCCTGAAGGTTTTCTTCAACTGAAATAACTTTTCCGCAAGTCATTAGGAAGTCTGAAACAAACTCTGCCTGCTCTGAATTAACGCTCTTTCCTAATGAAATGGCTGCCATTCCAAGCCCGATAAGGGTTGGGGTATTTGGCATGACTCGAATTACCGAAATATTTGGCCCAACTTTCGCACTTATGAATTCAGTAGTTTTACCGGCCGCAAATGAAACTAGCACCGCACTCTTTTTTAACTTAACGGTAAGTGCGGCTAATAATTCAGCCAAATCCTGTGGTTTTACAACCAATAAAATAACATCACTGCTGCTGGCTAATTCAGTTAGATCTACGGCTCTTGCCCCGTATTTACTTGATATCTCACGGGCTCTCTCTTCACGCTTTTCGGTAAATACAATTTGAGCTTTAGGAAACCTTGCAGAGATTAGACCTGAAATTAGCGCTTCCCCCATAACACCAACACCAATTAGTCCAACTTGATATTTAGATTTTGAGAAGGTTGTTTGGTTCGACATAAGACAAGCCTACCGAAAGCTGTCTTCCCCCTGCTTGACCAGATGTGCTTATTTATCAAATAAGCCTTAGGCTCTGTGACTATGCCTGAGGTAAAACCAAATTTCGCACGTGACTGGGTCGAGTTTATTGATCCTGCAAAGCCAGAAGAGCTTTATAAGTGCGATCTAACTTGGCTTACTTCTTACTGGACATGTATTTATGGGGCCGGCTGTTGCGGAATTGACTCAGATAAACCTGATGCTGGTTGTTGTTCTGATGGTGCTTATTATTCCGATGAAGATGATGAAAAGCGCACACTCGAAGTTTCAAAGCGTCTAACTCGCGATATGTGGCAATACTTCGATGAAGCACAACCTAAAAAAGCAAAAGGAAAGATGCAAATTTCAGAAGTTGGCTTAGATAAAGATCGCAAAACAAAGAAGATTGATGATTCATGCATCTTTTTGAATCGCAAAGGTTATACCGCGCCCGGCTTCACGGGAGATTTTGGTTGCGTGCTTCATCATCTTGCCCAGAAAGAAGATATCCATTTTGTAGAAACCAAGCCGGATGTCTGTTGGCAACTTCCTATTCGCCGAAGTTTTGAACAACGCGAATTTGGAGAACGAGAAATAACGGTAAATGTAATTGGTGAATATGAACGCCTTGCTTGGGGAGATGGTGGCGCGGAATTCGATTGGTATTGCACTAGCAACACCGAAGCCCATGTGGGACGGGAACCAGTTTATCTTTCAAATAAAGTTGAACTAACTGCACTAATGGGAGAACCCGCATACGAAGTTCTTAAACTACATTGCGATAATCGAATTGAAGCAATAGCTGTTGCACGCAAAGAGCTGAAGAAGCGGGAATTACCACTATTTATCATTCACCCAGCATCTCTTGCAGCGGGAAAGTAAGTTAAGCCAAGGATTTCTGATCAATTTTGGTCGTAACCATCATGTGTGGCACGGTAAGGGCCCATACAACAACCAATAAATACCACAAATAACTCGCGTCAATATTAGTTGTATCAAGAATAGCAATTAACAGCGCAACAATGACTGTTCCAAATAGCGCAGGAAGCCCTGGAATGACTGCTGCTATGAAAGAGCCAAATGGCTTATTTTTTTCTGCTGCGCTCTTTGCCTTAGGCAAAATTAAAGTCAATCTTGCAGTATGGCGCATTGCATGCCAACATCCGAAATAAACTGCAAATGCAACAAGTGGCGGTGCAATTAACGCAAGTGCGGCAAGAAGAGATAAATCAATAACTTCGCGCAACCGTTTCTCGTTAATGAGTAAAACCAGTGTTGTAACAAAAAAGAAAGCAACTAAGAATTTAAGTTGTGGCGCAATATCTGATGCCCAAGTTATCAATAGTGGATTAATTTCACGCAGTGCACTCGCAGTAGATTCATGAAGAAGTGGGATAAGAACTGGTATTGAGCCGGCAGATACTGCGAACATATTCTGAGTCTTTGGCTTCAATCGTCGGCGACCAGAAAGCCGATCTTGCTCTGCAATAAAAGCTGCATCTCCAAAACCAAAGTGAAAAGCGCTCATTGCTAAAACTAATTGGAATCCCAATTTGTTCCAGTGCAAAAGAGCTAGAACAGCAAGTATTGCAATTGCTATGTATCCAATAATGAGTAAAACTAATTTTGGTCTTGAAGTGGCAGGAAGCGCAACTAAGTGGTCTACTGCCCCGTGCGGAATTCCGATTGCCAATGCAAAAACCGCAAAACTAACCTGCCACCCTAAGCTTTCACCAAATTCTAAGAAATTTAGGATCCCTGAAACCAATATGGCAAACACAACAGCAAGGGTCGAGAAGTTGCGAACTGAATTAAAAACTGCTTTTGCGCCATTCACGGGACTAGTATATGAACCACCTTAAGCACTATCGGGAGAATAACTGTGTTGAAATTTGGGTATATAGCGATGCTTACCTTCACCATCGTTGGCTCATTCTGGCTCGAGTTAATACTCAAGATAAAAGTCTTAAAACGCATTAAGCGCGCGCTCATGAGCATCATTCCGGTCGCAATTCCATTCCTCATCTGGGATGCATATGCGATCGCTAATGGACACTGGAAATTTGATCCAGATCAAATACTTGGAATTTATGGCCCATTTGGGATTCCTCTTGAAGAATTTCTTTTCTTTTTAATCGTTCCAATGGCTGCAATCATGACCATCGAAGGCGTTCGTAGCGTTAAGAAGCATTGGCCAGTTGGAGATGAAAAGCAATGATTTATAGTGATATCGCAATTGGTGGTGTAATCGTTGCAGTTTTCTTTGATTTATACGGAGTTAGGACTTCGCTACTAACAAAATCTGTCTTCTGGACTTCCTACGCAATTATTCTGCCATTTCAATTAATAACAAATTGGTGGTTAACTTCTAGAAACATAGTCATGTATAGCCCAGATGCAATTATTGGGACTCGAATATGTAGTGCACCGATTGAAGATTTGTTATTTGGCTTTGCTTTAGTTTTATCTGTAATGAGCCTCTGGGTTTATTGGGGCCGCAAAGGAATTCAACCTAAAGATTAATTAACTGCTGCAAAAATAATCGCAGCGATACCAACTGCTATCGAAACTCTTTGGGCAATTTTAGTATTTAGAAGCGCTGCTGTTTTTGGAATAAAGCTCAAGATTAAAATTGCTGTGCCTGGTGTAAGGATAATAAGGCTGTTAGTTAAAACCCCTGGTTCCCCAGTCTGGTAACGCAAATTCAATAATCCCATTGCGACTAATAAATAGCCACCCCATCGATAATTTGTCATAGTTAAGAGTATCCCTTCTCTAATAAAAAATTTGGGGGCGCCATTTCTGGCGCCCCCAAATTTGCTTAATCTTTAGATCGGATTAGTGATCTTCCTTCATACCTTCTGCCGCAGACTTCAGACGAGCAATCTTGTAGATTGTTAGTCCGAATACGCACTTAGCAAGTACGTCTGCGATTGTGTAACCAATTTGGCGATTTACGAACGCGCCTGGATCTGTGGCAGCTGTATCGCTAAGGATTGGTAGCAAGTATGAAATTGGGTATACGCCCCATGTTGCGATCAATAGGAGACGTAGGCGACCAACTGTTGCTGCTACACCTTCTGGTTGACGATCCAATGACTTTCCTAGTTCTACGAATAGAACGTAAAGGATGTAAAGGAATGGAAGTGTTGATAGAACGCCCCAAATTACTTTGGTGTTTGTATCAGCTGAAATTTCACCTGGGTAACCAAGTGCGATCATTGCTGCTGATGCAGGGACAAGGCGAGAAATAAGTGAACTTGCTGCAGCCTTAGCTAGTGCAAGTACAGCAATTACTTCTACAAGAAGTAGAGGTACTGTCAGGATCCAGTCAACATAACGGTATGCCTCATTGAATGCACCTTTAGCTGTTCCAACTGTAACGCCGCCATCAACTGATGACTCTCCGAAAGAGTTGAATATGCGCCAGTAGTGGTATGCCGCAATGAATGTAACCATTGAAGATAGAACTAGAGCGTTACGGTACTTAGGTAGAACGCGAGCTTGTGACACCAATGTGTAAACGGTGCATGCAAGCATCGAGATCAAGCCAAAGGAGAACATGTTGTAAAGCGTGCTCCATTGACCGTTTGTTAGGTTTACCATTTATATAGCCTCCGTGGCCGTTTGGTTCTGAACCTCGGTCGAGGTTCAGCGGCAAAAATTGTGTTCCCATATGAAGAGCACAAGTTCCACTTAGTAAAAGAGTAAGGGTGTATGACGCAAAAATCACGGCTAAATCTCAGGTTTCTTACCTAAAAACGGGTTATTTTAAGCGTGTGGGTGGGTGCATATAACCTTCTGGCATGGCAAAAAAGGCAACTCCGACCAAAGACCCATTCCGCTGCTCTGAATGCGGATGGAGCACCACTAAATGGGTCGGCAGGTGCGGTGAATGCCAGGCCTGGGGCGTTGTAGAAGAAGTCGCAGCCCCAAAGAAACTCTCCCTTGTCGCAGGACATGTAACTTCACCAGCGCTTCCAATTGGTGAAGTAAGTTTAGAAAATGCCAAGGCCAGATCTAGTGGGGTAAGTGAACTTGATCGGGTTCTTGGTGGTGGTTTAGTTCCTGGCGCCGCAAT
>CAWURN010000098.1:0-6306 GCA_963924835.1 Candidatus Nanopelagicaceae bacterium
GATGAATATATTTTTATCGCAGACGCCCTTCGATCTGGCCTTAAGGGTAGGTTTGAACCAATCGTAATTGCAACGCACCCAACCGAAAGTTCTGGGAACCTTAAGAATTCTGCTTTAGATAGAACGGCAAGAGCGAGAGTATTTTCTAGAGTATTTGGAATCTGGGCGCCAATTATGCGCACCCTATTTCTCGCTAAACCACCTTCTAAGAAATTTGGCTTGGTCAACTCGCTCCTCTTCATAATCGGAAAATGAAGATATACGCACATCGTGTATCTTCAGGAAACAATCCTGAGATGACGAGATTGGCATACGAGGTCGCAATTGATGAGGGTGCAGATGGATTTGAATGCGACGTTCGCCTTTCAAAAGATGGTGAAATCGTATGTTTTCACGATGCAACAACTAAGCGAATTGCAGGTGAGAGATTGAGGGTTTCACGAAGTAGTTTGAAAGAGCTTCGAAGTGTCTGTGAATTAATGACCTTGAACGAATTATTGGAGTTAGCAATTTCCGCTAAAAAGGATTTACTTATTGAGACGAAACACCCAAATATTTTTGGGGGACGAATCGAGCACAAAGTCGTCGAATTATTAAATTCGAAATCTGCGCAAATTAGCGAGACCGGAATTGAAGTAATAGTGATGTCTTTCTCGAGTTTTGCAATTGGAAGAGTTAAATCACAATGGAATTTTTGCAAAGTCACTAAATACTACTTGTCAGCAAGATTCTCGAAAAGAAAATTTCTAGCCTTAAATATCGATTTAGTTACTAGGTATCCATCTCTAGTAAAAAAATTGCAGAATCAGGGAAGCAGAATATTTATTTGGACGGTTAATGAAAAACGTGAATTTGAAATCTGTAAAGCACTCAAAGTTGATGGCATGATTACCAATTTCCCGAAGAGCGCCCGAAGCCATGGATAAGCAAACTTCAGATTTCTACTTCTGTGCATCTGGATATTTCCTTCTAGTATGTGCAGTTATTGTCTTGTCTACAACTAAAGTTGATGTAGGTCAGATTGCACCCACCCCAAAAGTTGTTAAACAACTTCTATGTTTCAACATTGAAAGTGATGAGCTACGAACGAGTGATACGGAACAAGGATGTTTAGCACCAGAAGAATCTCTAGGCACAACGCCAATTATTCATTCTGAGGTTAGGCCAAATCAACTAGATCGCACTCTCGAAGTGAGATTTTTGGCAGCGCAGGCGGCAGCGAACCTTGCAGGATTTGATATTCGAATAACTTCAGGATTTAGATCTCAACAGCTGCAGGAGAGTTTATTTAATAATGCGATAAAGAAATATGGAAGTGAAAACGAAGCTTCGAAATGGGTTTTACCAAAAGATATTTCGCATCACCCTTGGGGAATTGCAATTGATGTTAATTATCCGGGAGACAAAGTTGCTACAAAATGGTTAGAAGATAATGGTTCGCAATTTGGGCTCTGCCGGGTTTACGAGAACGAATGGTGGCATTTTGAGCCAGTTATTGCACCTGGTGAGACCTGCCCAACAATGATGGCAAATGCTCTGGAAAGTCTTCCAACTTTAGATGCGGCAGAAATTAAATAGCTAGTGGCGCATCTTTTGCTAGTGGTGGGCGACAAACAACCCCACTTGCACCGCTTAGCGTCCAACCTCCAGCGCTATGTGGAATCAGGATTGCATCACCTTTGACTGCATCAATTGCCGAATGATTTTCGAAAGCAATATTTCCGTTACCTTCAAGAACAAGCATGATGCTAAATCCGGCAGCAATCTTGCTGCTACGTCCTGCTAAATAATCAGCACGGAAATATGGATCAGCAACAGCAGTAAAGACTGATTGATCTGAATTACTAAAAAGCCGATTCGAAAAAACTAATTTGCTGGCTTCATCTTTTTCAATTGGTGTGTAACGAAGCGCATCCAAAACGGTATCGAAACCTAAACCAAGATGGCCATCTTTAACGCCATCTACTGCAAAGTCATTCCATTCCAGAAGTGCTGAAAGATCTGTTGGCTCTTGAAGTTCAAGAACAAATATTCCGGCACCAATTGCATGTGGCGTTCCTGCTGGAACAAAAACTGTATCTCCCGCTTTTACTTCAAACTTTTGAAGCGAGGCTAACAAGCCATCTGAATCTCTGGCATCAACCATCTTTGAAACATCAGGCTTCGACATTTCTTTACCAAAACCTAAACCAACGCTTGCTCCTGCTGGTGCTTCCAAAATAATCCATGCTTCGGTCTTTCCATGTTTTAAAGAAAGATGTTCTTTAGAAAACTTACGATTTGGATGATAATGAACTGGAAGTCTTTGATCTGGGTCTAACAACTTCATTAATAGTTCTGTGCTTGCACCAAAGGTGTTTAAATGTTCGGCGCCAAGCCATTGTTCAGGATTAGCAATAACTGAATCTCGCAGATAACTTCCATCAGAAAGCGTTGAAAGTCCCATGGTCTTCTCGCCAAAGCGAGTTGTCATTGAACCAATCCACTCTTCAGGTCGCATTGGTCCACCTGGGCCATTGCGAAGTGCGCCAATGCGGTATCCGCCCTTGTAGAAGTGATCAAATTGATTGGATGCAAGTTTCTGAGGAGTAATCATGGAATGCAATTTACTATGACAATACTTTTTTTGCACTTAATCCAAAAATTATTGCCAATACAGCGGGAAGCAGCATCGCCCAGCGCAACGTCACGATTTCTGAAATAAAACCAATAAGCGGTGGGCCAATAACGAAGCCAAAGTATGCGACACCCGTAACTAGAGCCACACCTTCAGCCGCAGAAACCTGTCCCGAATATTTCTCATTAGCTAGAGTTCCAGTCGCGCTAATCATCATCGGAATCACAGTAGAAACTCCGATGCCAAGCAACAGCCAGCCAATAATTACGCCATAAATATTTCCAGCGAATAAACCTGCTGTTAAGCCGGTTCCGGCAATAAATCCAGACCAGGTCAGAAGTTTAACTACTCCAAATTTATGCGCAAGAAAGTCTCCAGATAATCTTCCGATAACCATTGTTGCTGAGAAGAAAACATATGGCAGAGCTGACATTAGTGTGGATGCTTCAAATGTTTCGCGAGCTAAAACTCCGCCCCAATCACTTGCTGCCCCTTCTCCAAGTGCACCGCATAGCCCCAACAAACCTAAGATCAAGAATCTACGTGGCGTCTTTCTTTTTTCATGTTTCTCAATGACATGTTGATCTGCTTCAGCAGGTAAGAACCAGTTACGAGTAAGGAGCGTAACTAGAGTAATAAATAAACCAACACCAATCGCATGAATCAGTATGGATACATTTAAACTCGCGAGCACCCCACCAATTGCGCCGCCAGTTAAACCACCAATTGACCACATCGCGTGAAACGTGCTCATCACACGCTTCCCAGCTTTATTTTCTAGCGCTGCTGCATGGGCATTAATTGAAAGATCATGGATTGAAGAGAGCACTCCATAAATAAATAGTGAGAAAAGAAACCAAGGAAGATTGAAAAGTAATCCGACAAATGGAACGGCCAGAGCGAGTGTAAATGCAGAAAGTCTGACTACGGGACCGCTGCCATATTTGGCTGCGGCTCTACTAGTTGGGCGAAGAGCTGCAAGGACACCAATTGACGCACAGAAAAGTGAGGCTCCAAGAACACCGTTAGAAATCCCAAGTTCATACTTAAAATCTGGAATTCTAGATACGAAGTTTCCAACCGAAAATCCATTTATGAGAAATGAAATCAAGATTGCAAGTCGAGCTTTTAGAAACTCGTCTTTTGCAAACATCTACCAATCTTATCTATTACCACTATCCTTAGCATCATGTTAGAAATGAATGGCACTAATTTCATTGCACAAAGCGAAAGAAGCGGATCTGCGCGCTCATTATTCTGGCCATGGGCTGCTGCAAATGTTTCGCTACTCGCACTTTCATACGGTTCTTTCTTTCTTGGATTTGGAATATCTTTCTGGCAGGCAACATTTGCAGCAATAATCGGAACGGTTGCATCCTTCTTTTTGGTTGGGATTAGCTCCCTTGCTGGCAAACGCGCAAATGCTCCAACGATGACACTTTCACGTGCCGCTTTTGGCGTAAAAGGAAATGTTGTTCCAGGCTTGCTGTCATATCTAATTTTTGTTGGTTGGGAAACCGTTCTTGTTTCACTTGCAACACTTGCAACTGAAACAGTCTTAACCAGAGTTGGAAATATTGAACCAAATATTTCGAGAATTCTTGGTTTTTCTATTGCGGCCGGATTAACAATTTTTGGTGGAGTCCTAGGTTTTCAAGTAATCATGCGAATTCAGAAAGTCTTAACAGTTTCAACAATACTTTTAACTGTTGGCTATATTGCATTAACTGCAGATCAAGTTAATTGGAGTTTGGTATCAGCAATTCCAAGCGGCAGTTATCAAGCATTCTTAGGTGCACTTATATTTGGAATTACTGGAATCGGGCTCGGCTGGGTCAATTGCGCGGCAGATTATTCAAGGTACTTACCGCGTAGTGTTTCAAGTAAGGGCGTTGTTGGTTGGACAGTTTTCGGTGCCTCTATTGTTCCGATTACTTTGGTTATTTATGGCTCTTTGTTAGCCGGAAGCAGTAAAGAACTCAGTGAGAAGATTGCTATGGATCCCATTGGCGCGCTAACAACACTAGTTCCAACTTGGTATTTAATTCCATTTGCAGCAGTTGCAATACTTGGGCTAATCGGTGGCGCAATACTTGATCTATATTCATCTGGGCTCGCACTTATCTCTGTTGGGTTACCAGTGAAGCGACACGTTGCTGCATCTATCGATGCCGTAGTCATGGCACTTGGAACTATTTATATTGTGTGGATTGCCAAAGATTTCTTCGGGCCGTTCCAAGGTTTTCTTATAACGCTCGGAGTTCCAATTGCAGCTTGGTCTGCAATCTTTGTTGCTGATGTCTTTATGCGTAAGCGGGATTATAAAGAAGAAGATTTATTTAATCCAAAAGGAATTTACGGTTCTTGGAATCTTCGTTCGCTTTCATTAGTTGCAATCGGAGCGCTAGTTGGTTGGGGATTTGTAACTAATACGTTCGCTAGTTGGCTCTCTTGGCAGGGATATTTCTTAGGGCTAATTGGCGGAAAAGATGGGCCGTGGGCGTATTCAAATATCGGGGTAATTCTTGCGCTGGCGATAGGTTTCTTCGGGCACATCTTGTTATCAAGAAAGATTATTGCAAAACAAGAGAACTAAATTTTATAAGCTTAATTACCAACTTGTGTGAAGTGGACGTCCTTCGGCATAACCAGAAGCCGATTGAATTCCAACAACTGCGCGGTCTGCAAAATCACTAATACTTGTGGCACCGGCATAAGTAAATGAAGATCTAACGCCAGCAATAATCTCATCCAATAAATCTTCAACGCCAGGTCGGGCAGGATCTATATACATTCTTGAAGAGGAAATACCCTCTTCAAACAACGCCTTTCGGGCGCGATCAAATGCGCCATCATTTGAAGTTCTTGCAGCAACCGCGCGCGCAGATGCCATTCCAAATGATTCTTTATATAGGCGACCAGTCGCATCTTTATTTAAATCGCTAGGCGATTCAAAAGTGCCAGCAAACCAAGATCCAATCATTACTTGTGATGCTCCAGCAGCAAGTGCAAGTGCAACATCGCGGGGATGACGAACTCCACCATCTGCCCAAACATGTTTCCCGTGCTTTTTTGCTTCGGCTGCGCATTCAAGAACAGCGGAAAATTGTGGACGTCCAACACCGGTTTGCATCCGAGTTGTGCACATTGCACCAGGACCAACTCCAACTTTAACAATATCTGCACCAGCATCAATTAACGCTTTAGTTCCTTCAGCAGTGACAACATTTCCAGCCACGATTGGGATATTTGGTTTTAAGGCGCGAATCAATTTTAGCGCCTCAACCATTTTAATTTGATGGCCATGCGCGGTATCAACTACAAGAACATCAGCGCCGGCAGCAATTAGTGATTTCGCCTTTGCCGCGACATCACCATTGATTCCAACGGCACAAGCAATTCGTAACTGATTTTTTGCATCGAGTGCTGGTTGATAAAGCGTTGCACGAAGCGCAGCCGTACGAGTCAGAATTCCAACGAGCTTTCCACTCTTATCTACCACAGGTGCAAGGCGCCGACGTTGGGTATTTAGAAATTCAAAAGCTTCACGGGGTTCAATTGAATCTGGCACTGTCACCAAATCTTTGCTCATAATTAGTTGAAGTTGAGTGAAGCGGTCAACTCGTTCGCAATCAGCCTCAGTAACAATTCCAACCGGCTTGCCATCTTCAACAACAATTAAAGCGCCG
>CAWURN010000099.1:0-10609 GCA_963924835.1 Candidatus Nanopelagicaceae bacterium
ATATTTATCGATAGCTTCCTGAATAACGTTCTGTTTTACTTCACCAGATTTAGCAAGTGCGGCGAGTGTTGCGATAACAATCGATTCGGCATCAACTTTAAAGTGACGGCGAAGCGCGCCGCGAGTGTCTGAAAGCCCAAAGCCATCAGTTCCAAGCGAATAGAAATCTTGTTCAACCCAAGGCGAGATTTGATCTTGTACTGCGCGCATGAAATCACTAACCGCAACAACAGGACCATCTTGGCCACGTAATTTCTTGGTGATGTAAGCAGTTTTCTTATCGCCAGGATTCAATAAGTTATGGCGATCAACTGCAAGACCATCGCGTCGAAGTTCATTCCAAGAAGTTACAGACCAGACGCTTGCAGCAATGCCCCAATCATCGGCGAGTAATTGCTGTGCCTTAACGGCCCAATTCATTGCCACGCCAGATGCGAGTAATTGAACTTTCTTCTTGCCACGAGTTGCGGGGGAGTAAAGATAAATACCTTTGAGCAGTCCCTCTACATCTAAGTTCTCTGGTTGCGCTGGTTGCACATATGGTTCGTTGTAAACAGTCAGGTAGTAATAAATATTTTCACTATTCTCGCCATACATGCGATTTAAACCATCACGGACAATATGTCCCAGCTCGTACCCAAATGCTGGGTCATAACAAACAATGGCTGGATTGGTTGAAGCTAGAAGATGTGAATGTCCATCTTCGTGTTGCAAACCTTCGCCATTAAGCGTTGTGCGTCCTGCTGTTGCACCGACTACAAAACCACGTGCCATCTGATCTGCAGCTGCCCAGAAAGCATCGCCGGTGCGTTGGAAACCAAACATTGAGTAGAAGATGTAAATCGGAATCATTGGAACATCGTGCGTTGAATATGAAGTTCCTACTGCCGTGAATGAAGCAGTTGAACCAGCCTCATTGATACCTTCATGCAAGATCACGCCAGAAGTAGATTCTTTATAAGAAAGCATTAGATCACGGTCAACTGAGGTGTAATTTTGGCCGTGAGGTGAGTAAATCTTTAGAGTTGGGAACAATGAATCCATTCCAAAGGTTCGCGCTTCATCCGGAATAATTGGGACTAGGTGCTTGCCGATACCTGGATCTTTAATTAAATCCTTAAGTAAACGAACAAATGCCATAGTTGTTGCAATTTCTTGATGACCAGAACCGCGAAGCACCGCATCATAAGTTTCGATTGGTGGTTGTGGAAGTGGCGCAGAATCTTTGCGACGTAATGGCATCGAACCACCCAGAACGCTGCGGCGTTCCATCATGTATTTGTATTCAGGTGAATCAACACCAGGATGGTAATAAGGCGGGGCCTTCGCATCGATTTGTTCATCGGTAAGCGGAATAAACAAGGTGTCACGGAATGCTAGAAGATCTTCATATGTCATCTTCTTCATTTGGTGAGTTGAGTTTCTTGCTTCAAAGTGCGAACCAAGAGTCCAGCCCTTAATTGTCTTCGCAAGAATTACAGTTGGTCGACCGTTGTGTTCTGATGCTTGCTTATAAGCAGCAAACAGTTTGCGGTAATCGTGACCACCGCGCTTTAGCGCCCAAATCTTTTCATCTGACCAATCTGCAACCATCGCAGCAGTACGGGGATCGCGGCCGAAGAAATGTTCGCGAACATAAGCACCTGATTCAGCCTTATATGTTTGGTAATCGCCATCAGTTGTCTTGGTCATCAAATCAACAAGTGCTCCTTCACGGTCCATTGCAAGAAGTTCATCCCACTCGCGGCCCCAAATTACTTTAATTACATTCCAGCCAGCGCCACGGAAAATGGATTCAAGTTCTTGAATAATCTTGCCATTTCCACGAACTGGTCCATCTAGTCTCTGTAAATTACAGTTAACAACAAAAGTTAAGTTATCTAAGCCTTCACGCGCTGCAAGACTAATTGCGCCAAGTGTTTCTGGTTCATCGCACTCACCATCACCAAGAAATGCCCAAACATTTTGGTCGCTTGTATCTTTAATTCCACGATCGTTTAAATAACGGTTGTAACGTGCCTGATAAATCGCATTGATTGGACCAAGTCCCATTGAAACTGTTGGGAATTCCCAGAACTCTGGCATTAAACGTGGATGTGGATATGAAGATAATCCGCCACCTTCATGTGAAAGTTCTTGACGGAAACCATCCATCTGATGTTCGGTTAAACGACCTTCAAGAAATGCGCGTGCATACATTCCGGGACTTGCGTGACCTTGATAAAAAATCTGATCTCCGCCACCTGCATGGTTTTTACCGCGGAAGAAATGGTTAAAGCCAACTTCATAAAGCGAAGCCGAAGATGCATAAGTTGAAATATGTCCACCAACACCAATACCTGGACGTTGTGCACGGTGCACCATAACTGCGGCGTTCCAACGCATAAATGCGCGAATACGACGTTCGATAAATTCATCGCCAGGAAAATCTGGTTCTTGTTTTGGTGGAATTGAGTTTATGTAATCTGTTGCGCGAAGTGCAGGAACACCAAGATTGTTTTCACCGGCACGATCTAACATCGCAAGCATTAGATAACGGGCACGAACCGGACCGGCATTTTTGAGAACTGCATCTAGGGACTGGGTCCATTCAGCGGTCTCTTGTGGATCAGTATCGACTAGCTGATCGATTAAATGGTCTGGGGCCTGCTCGCTTGTGCTCATGGCGGTATCTTTCCACGAAATTGGCATGAACTTTCCACCCAATGCCCTATTACCTCTTGCGTAATTGCCCAAGGTTCGGTGGACTTCTCCCACAAGGCAAAACATCTACCGGCGCAGATATAGAAAATATGTAGAAAAAGGAGGAAGAACCCCGATGGGGGTCGATCAAATAGTTGAACGTCTTGCTCTCCAACCTGGAGAGTTGATTCTAGAAGTCGGTCTTGATTCCGACTGTGACAACGAATTTCGCAGTGCCATAGAAAAGCGAACTGGCACAAAATTTATCGAAGATGCCACAACTGAAGTTGTTGATGCCGTTCTTCTCTGGTGGCGCGATGGTGATGGCGATCTCGTCGATGATCTTATGGATGGCCTAACATATTTAGCTGAAACTGGCCCAATCTGGTTGTTAACTCCTAAAGTCAATCGTGATGGACATGTAGAGCCAAGTGATATTCAAGAGTCCGCGCCAATCGCAGGTCTTGCTCAGACAGTATCCTTTGCAATCGGAAGCGATTGGACTGCAACCAAATTAGTTGCTAGAAAAGCCAGTCGTAAATAACTAGGAGAGCTCATGTCATTAGAAATTGGATCAGCAGCACCAGAATTTAATTTAAAAGACCAACATGGTGCCGATATTTCGCTCTCATCCTTTAAAGGATCAAAGAACGTTGTGATCACCTTCTACCCATTCGCATTTTCTGGACTCTGCACTAGCGAACTTTGCGGACTTCGTGATGATCTTGGTGCATTTCAAAATGACGATGTTCAATTAATTGCAATCTCTTGCGATCCAATGTATTCACTCAAAGCATTCGCAGAACAGGAGGGTTACAAGTTCCCACTACTTGCTGACTTCTGGCCACATGGCGCAGCAGCAAAGGCATATGGTGTTTTAAATGAAGAACGTGGTTGCTCAACTCGCGGTACATTCGTAATTGATAAATCCGGAATCCTTCGCTGGCAAGTAATAAATGGCCCCGGAGATGCGCGTAACTTGGCGGATTACAAGGCTGCGCTCGCGGCGCTCTAATAAGACTGTAATAAGTAAGTATTGAATTTTTAATACTGCCAATCTGCAGGTAGAGTGCGGCAGTACGTTTGGGGTGGTTAGCTCAGTGGTAGAGCGCCTCGTTTACACCGAGGATGTCGGGGGTTCGAAACCCTCACCGCCCACCAGATAAAAATAATTACATACTTTTTGACAAAACCATCTTCAACGAAGAGAGAGGTTTACATGAAAGCCTCTGTTTCTGACCAGAACAACTTGATTGAACTTCAGCGAATTGATTCTGCGATTATGCAGGCGACACATAAATTAAAGACACTTCCAGAGCGCGAACAGCTAACCGCAATTCACACCCGTCTTGCTGCTAGTGCAGAATTATTGGCAACTGCTGAAGCAGAACTCGCTGATGTAACTATTGATTTGCGCCGCAGTGAAGTTGATGTCGAATCAGTCGCAGATCGCATGGCAAAAGATGAAGCAAGGCTTTCTGGTGGCAGCGCTTCTCCTAAAGAGTTAGAGCAACTTCAACACGAGATTGCAACCCTTGAAAAACGAAAAGCTGAGTTAGAAGATAGTGAACTTGAAATTATGATGATTGTTGACGCAGCTAAGGAAAAAGTTGCAACCATCAAGAACGATGAAGAAGGATTGAAGAAGTTAGAACTTGAGTTAAATATTCGACTAGAAAATTCAGTGACCGAAATAGATCGTGAAATTGCGTTAAAGAAGTCTGAGCGCACCCTGTTGGTTCCAAAGATTGATACTGCTTTAGTTGATTTGTATGAAAAAGTTAAAGGTAATGGCGGGGGAGTCGGTGCCGCATTGTTGATTGGCAATACTTGTGATGGCTGCAGACTTGCAATTAATGCCGTCGAGATGGACCGGATTAAGTCTCTGGACTCTGAAGAGGTATTGCGCTGCGAAGAATGTCGACGAATCTTGGTACGTATCTAAATGGGTCGCGCTTTTATTATTTCAGCTGATGGCGGATCTCGAGGCAATCCTGGTCCCGCTGCTTATGGTGCTGTGGTTTCTGAAAATGGAAAAATTTTGCACGAACTGTTTGAAACTATCGGAGTCGCAACAAATAACGTTGCCGAATATAACGGGCTACTTGCTGCTCTTCGTAAAGTGAATGAGATTGATCCAACTGCAACCGTTGAAGCCAGAATGGATTCGAAGTTAGTAGTTGAACAGATGTCAGGGCGCTGGCAGATTAAACATCCAGATATGCGCGAACTTGCTAAGTTGGCACGAGACGCGCACCCACACGAATTAGTTACTTACAAATGGATTCCTCGAGACGAGAATTCACATGCTGACCGCTTGGCCAATAAGGCACTTGATGGCGATGTAAGTACCAATGTGCCCATGCAAAAGAACTTTTTAATCGAACGTCTTGTTTCTGGCGAGAAGCCAACAGTTATTTACTTTGTTCGTCATGGCGAAACTATTCTGACACCGGAACGTAGATTTTCTGGTGGCGATGGATCTGACCCAGAACTTAGTGCCGAGGGTATTGCCCAGGCAGAAGCTGTAGGAAAAGAGTTAGCTGCACGAAAAGCAGATTTGATTATCGCTTCACCGATGGTGCGCACAAAACAAACTGCAGATGTGATTGCTAAAGCAACAGGACTAAAAGTTACTTATGACGAAGCTTGGCGAGAAGCCGGATTTGGCGAATGGGATGGTTTAACAATTGCTCAAGTAAAAGAGCTTTACCCAAATGAATGGCTCGCCTGGGTTTCAAGCACTGGTGCAACTGCGGGAACAAGTGGCGAATCTTATGACGATGTTGCAGCGAGATCAGATTTAGCACTTTCGAATTTAGCGTTAGAACATCCAGGTAAAACAATTATTGTCGTCACACACAATTACGTAATTCGGACTTTAGTTGCCTCCGTTTTAGGAGCTTCGATTGAAAGCGTTTATCATTTGGACGTTCTGCCTTGCAGCATCACCACTGTAAATACTTGGGCATCAGATGGGCTACGCGCCCTTCGAAGCATGAGCGAGCGCAGCCACTTAAAGTAGATTTTCACCCTTGTGAGTTACCCAGCCATGCTTGTAAAGGTGCGCACGGGTGACTATTGTTCCTTGGATGCAGTCAGTTAAGGCGCCAGATATTGGGCTAGTAAGTAGAAGTCCACGAGAGCTGGCTTGGAGACGCTTCAGAGCAAATAAAATCGCGTTACCTTCTGCGATTGCTTCGTTCTCAATAGCATTCATTGCAATTTTTGCGCCAATAATCGCCTGGGTTATTAATGTAAGCCCAACTGAGCGAGATGCAAATGCAATTAGCGCGCGTGGTGAAACAATTGGAGCTCTTGGTGGAATGAGTTGGAACCATCCACTTGGTGTCGAACCAGGAATCGGTTATGACTTACTTGCCCGCCTGATGTATGGCGCTCGAATCTCCTTTATGGTCGCCGTCATTACAACCTTCGCAACTGTGGCCATTGGTCTGATGATCGGTATTGCTTCTGGTTATTATCGAGGCCGAGTCGATTCTATTGTCGGTCGATTTACAGACTTTCTGCTCTCATTCCCATCATTTTTTATGATTATTGCGCTAAGCGTTCCAATGATTCAGCGTATTGAAAAATCTGGAATAGCCCGAGATAACGGCGCTCGAATACTTTACTTAATTCTAATTCTCTCTTTCTTTGGTTGGCCATATTTTTCAAGGATTATTCGCTCGCAAGTTCTCTCATTACGCGAACGTGATTATGTCGTTGCCGGTCGAGCGCTCGGAGCTTCTAACCGAAGAATTATTTTCAAAGAGCTTTTGCCAAATCTATGGACACCAGTAATCGTTTATGTGTCCCTGGCCCTGCCAGGCTACTTGGCCGCCGAAGCGGTCTTTTCATACCTTGGTGTGGGCGTCCAACCCCCTTCAGCCACGTGGGGATTGATCATTGCAGACTCAACTAAGTACATATTGAATGAGCCAACCTATTTCTTTGTGCCAGCCCTATCGTTAATCTTGGTCGTACTTTCCTTCAATTTATTGGGGGATGCAATCCGAGACGCACTAGATCCAAAATCCGAACATAACTAAAACGAGCACAATAAAAAAGGAGAGAGAATGGCTAAAGTGAAAAAATCTACTGGCATCGCAATCGCTGCGGTTCTAGCACTTGCAGTTGTTGCAGGTGGGCTAATACAGATGAGCAGCGGTGGATCATCAAAGGGTGGAACAATTACCTATTTGACGCACTCCGAAGCTTGGACACACGCTGATCCAAACCGTAACTACACCGGACAACACATTGCTTGGTTCGGTTCATATATGCATCGCACACTTACTGCGTATGCACGTGCCGAGGGCGCTGCAGGTTCAGATGTTGTAGCAGACCTTGCTACAGACACAGGTCGTTCATCAAATGGAAACAAGACCTGGGAATTCACCCTTCGTGATGGCGTTTCCTTCGAAGATGGTACAGCCATAACTTGCGAAGATATTAAGTACGGAGTTTCTCGTACCTTCGCTACCGATGTAATCACTGATGGTCCTACCTATGCAATTGGAATGCTAGATATTCCATCAGCAGAAGATGGCTCATCTGTTTACAAGGGCCCATATGCAACTTCAGGCAATGACACAGCTGCGTATGACAAGGCTGTTACATGTTCTGCAGATAACAAGACAATTACATTTAATTTGAAGCGCGCAGTTGGTGACTTCAACTACACAACTACTTACCTTTCATTCTCGCCTGTACCTAAGGCTATGGATAAGGGCGATGCTTACGATATGGCTCCAGTTTCATCTGGTCCATACAAAATTGAGAAGTACAAGTCTAAGGATGAAATGGTTCTTGTCCGCAATACAAATTGGGATAAGAAATCAGATCCAATTCGTAACGCTTATCCAGACCGCATCGTAGTTCGTTTCGGTTTGGCTGAAGAAGTTCGCGATCAATTGGTTCTAAATGATTCCGAAAAGAACTCAATGTCACTCGATGCAGTTCTACCAACTAACCTGCCAACAGTCTTTGATGATGCTGGTAATCCAAAGGCTGCATTTGCAGAACGCGCACTTAACGTTTACGATCCTTATGTAACTTATTCAGCAGTTAACGTTAAGAAGCTTCCTTGCCTAGATATCCGTAAGGCCATTTACTACGCACGTGACTATGCTGGTTTGATTCAGCTAGGCGGCGGCGCAGCATTTGGTGGAGATCCTGCTGATGGCGTAATCAAGCCATTGATGGGTCTTGACTATGCAAAGGTAACTGGACTTGATGAATTCAAGCCTGAAGGAAATCCTGAAGCAGCAAAGAAATATATGGATGCAGCAAAGACTGCTTGTCCAGATGTTTATGCGAAAGCAACAGATCCAAAGCGCGGAATTTATTTCGACTTTGCAGACACCGACACAAATAAGAAGGCTGCTGCAATTTGGATCGACTCAATGAAGAAGAACGCAGGCATCACAATGAAGTTCAACTACATTGAAGCCGGTTCTTACTACGCAGTTGTTCTAGATCAGACCAAGCAAGGCGATCTATCTCGCGCTGGCTGGGCACCTGACTGGGCAAATGCTTCTACAGTTATTCCTGAACTCTTCACCGAAACTGGTGGATTCCCAATGTCACAGAACTGGGGAGATCCTGCATACAAGGCATTTAAAGAAAAATCAGATGCCGCACTTGCTGAACCAGATCGTAAGAAGCAAGGAAAGATGTGGGCAGAGCTCAATCAATATGTGATGGATCAAATGTGGGTTATCCCTGGCGTATTCTCAAAGACACAAGAAATCTGGGGCTCTGGCCTCGGCGGTGTGTTCTTCTGGGAGCCACAGGGTGCACCTTCATTCGGTGACATCTTCATAAAGTAAGTAGTTAACAGGAGACTGGATGCGAGAGTGAATAATCTCTCGCATCCTTCTTCCATGTAAGTAGAAAGTTAATTAATTCAAAGGAGTAGTTTAAAACCGTGTTCGCCTATATCTCTAGACGCTTAGCGGTCTCCTTTTTTATTTTGCTAGCAGCAAGTTTTGCGGTTTACGTAATATTTGCATTTCTTCCTTTTGATCCTGCCGCGCTTACCTGCGGAAAGAATTGCAATGACCCAGGAATCATTGAGGCAAATAGACGTCGTCTAGGTTATGACTTACCTTTTTTCACGCAATATTTCTTATTCTTAAAAGGTCTCTTCTTTGGTCGCACATTTGGTGAAGGTGCTGCGCTAATAAATTGTCCCGCTCCATCACTGGGCTATTCATTCCAGCAACATGCCTGTGTAACAAATCTAATTGGCGAAGCGCTTCCAGTTACTTTCTCCCTTGCAATTGGTGCAATTGTTATGTGGTTGGCACTTGGAATAGGACTTGGAATTCTTGCAGCCAGATTCCGTGGCCGCATCGTTGATCGCCTCAGCACAATTTTCGTTCTAATCGGAACATCCCTTCCAACTTTCTTAACCGGACTTTTACTTTTGGTATTCGTAGTTATCCGCTGGGGCTTGATTCCTTTCCCTTCCGGAAACTACACATCATTTTTTGAAAATCCATTTGAGTGGGCACAGATTCTCTTCTTGCCTTGGCTGACACTTGCCTTTGCATATGCCGCTTTATATACAAGGTTTGTTCGAAGCTCTGTAATCGATACTTCAAATGAAGATTACATTCGCACTGCACGTGCAAAAGGCTTATCAGAGGGTGTAATTCTTGGAAAGCACACACTTCGTGCAGCTCTTGCACCAATTGCAACAATGGCTGGTTTAGATTTTGCTGGGCTACTCGGGGGCGCAATTCTTACCGAATCTGTATTCAATCTTCCAGGTTTGGGACGTCTGGCGATTAGCGCAGTAACTAAATATGACCTTCCGATAATTGTTGCAACAACTTTGCTTGCTGCGTTCATCGTAGTAATTATGAATTTAATCGTGGACATTCTTTACGCTTATATCGATCCTCGAGTAAGAGTCGCATGACGCTCTTATCAGTCAAAAATTTAACCGTTGAGTTCCCAACTCCAGATGGTCTGGTTCAAGCGGTTCGCGACACTTCATTTAGCGTTTCAGCGGGTGAAACTCTCGCAATTGTTGGCGAATCTGGTTCAGGAAAAACCGTAACCAATCTTGCCCTCATGGGTTTGATTCCAAAGCGAACCGCAAATATCTCTGGTTCAGCTATTTTTGAAACCAATGATGGCCCCATAGATTTACTCGCGATTGACCGCAATGAATTACGCAAGCATCGCGGAAAAGATATTGCAATGATCTTCCAGGATCCAATGTCGGCGTTGCATCCTTTTTACACAATTGGCGATCAGATAATCGAGGCTCATCAAGTTCACAATCAAGTTGATGTGAAGGTTAGCAAGGCTAGAACAATTGAACTTTTAGAGATGGTTGGAATTCAAGGTGCTGCTACACGTTTGAAATCCTTCCCGCACCAATTCTCTGGTGGCATGCGCCAACGCGTAATGATTGCAATGGCACTTGTAAACAATCCATCACTTTTAATTGCGGATGAACCAACAACAGCACTAGATGTAACAGTTCAAGCCCAGATAATTAAATTACTGGAAGACTTACAAAAAGAATTCAAAATGGCATTGATTCTAATTACCCATGACATGGGCGTAGTTGCAGGGGCAGCTGATCGCGTAAATGTTATGTATGCCGGTCGAATTGTAGAAAGTGCGAATGTGAAAGATCTTTATGCAAACCCTTTAATGCCATACACCCAAGGACTTCTTGCATCCGTTCCTAGAATGGATCGGCCACACACAAACCGACTTTCCGCTATTCCAGGTCAACCACCATCAATGATTGCGCTACCAAGTGGATGTTCATTTAATCCACGTTGCGGACGCAAGAATGAAGTGGGGGCATCTAAGTGTGAAACCCAAATGCCTGAATTAACGCCTCGAGGTAGCGAACATTTCTCAAGATGTTTCATAGGGGAGCGCGCATGAGCTCGCC
>CAWURN010000100.1:0-3811 GCA_963924835.1 Candidatus Nanopelagicaceae bacterium
CGTCATCTTCATCGAATTCACTGAAGTTGCGTGGTTCAACCATTACTTATTCCCCATATTTGAATTCAACATGGCCTGCCAGGCACCAGGAAAATCAGGAAGTGTTTTCTGTGTGGTAGCAATGTTTTCGACTTGAATGCCATCGACTGCTAGTCCGATCATTGCACCAGCTGTTGCAAGGCGGTGATCATCATAAGTATGGAAAATTCCCGAGTGAAGTGGTGCGGGGGATATATGTAGCGCACTCTCTTCTTCATCTACGTCGCCACCAAGTGCATTTAATTCTGTTGCTAGTGCGGCAAGGCGATCTGTTTCATGCAGGCGTAGATGAGCAATTCCACGTGAGGATGAAGGTGAATCAGCAAGTGCTGCAACTGCAGCGATTGATGGCGTCAATTCACCAACATCATGTAAATCAATATCTATTCCATGAATTTTGCCAGTTCCACTAATCATTAAATCAGTTCCAATAAATTCTATCTTTGCACCCATCTTCCCAAATATATTTCTGAGTTGATCACCTGGTTGTGCGGTGCTCTTAGGCCAATCTGAAATCAGAACGTCACCACCAGAAATCATCGCTGCAGCCATAAACGGTGCTGCATTTGATAGATCCGGCTCAATCACCAAATCTTGACCAAGTAGTTCACCAGGTTCTACTCGCCATTCGCGCTTGCCATTTTCATTAATTTTACTTTCTACCTGTGCGCCAAATTTCTTTAGCATCGCAATAGTCATTTCAATATGCGGCAGGGATGGCAATGAAATTCCAATATCTTTTACGGTAATTCCAATTTGAGTAGCCGGCCCTATTAATAACAGAGCAGAAATAAATTGACTAGAAGCAGAGGCATCGATTTCTAATATTCCACCTTTTATTGCGCCACTTCCGTTAATAGTTAAAGGTAGTGAATATCTATCTCCATGTTCAATTGTTACGCCTAAACTTTCGAGCGCGGAAATAACTGGCCCAACTGGCCGTTCATGTGATCTGGCATCGCCATCAAAGTGAATCAAGCCATTGGCAAGCGCGGCAACGGGGGGCAAGAAACGCATTACGGTTCCAGCATTTCCGACATCAACACTTGCTGGCCCAAAAAATTTCCCCGGTGTAATTTGTAAGTCGCCATTTGCTAATTGCGTTATGCCACAACCAATTGCTTTGAGACCTGCAATCATTAGTGCGCTGTCTCGAGAGTGCAGAGGCTTGCGCAGTAGAGATGGGGTAGTTGCAAGAGCCGCTAAAATAAGTGCGCGGTTAGTTGCAGATTTTGAACCAGGAATTGTTATTGCAGCGGAGATTGGATTGTTTCCACGAAATGGCGCGCGCCATAAATCTGTTGCGCCAGAACCATTTTTTTCGCTCACCGCGCAAGCCTACCTCAGCAGGTATTCTTGCCGTTATGTGCGGAAGATATGCCCTTGTTAAATCTGCTGGTGAATTGATTGAAGAATTCGAAATCACTACAAGCAGGATTCCTGCTTCATTGCCCGCAGATTGGAACATTGCACCAACACGAGAAATTTATGTTCTTCGAAATAGCGCAACTGAAAATCGCCCGGAATTAACAACACTCTCTTGGGGAATGATTGCACCATGGAGCAAAGATCGAAGTGAAGCGATTCGCTCGCAATCCCAAGCAATTAACGCTCGGAGCGAAAGCGTTCATGAGAAACCAACATTTCGAAGTGCATTTAAATCTCGCAGATGTCTGATACCTGCATCTGGGTATTATGAATGGGCAACCGAACTTGGAAAATATGAGAGCAAGCAACCATTTTTTATTCAGTCGCAAGAAGAGGGAAAGTCTCTGGCATTTGCCGGAATTTTTGATACTTGGATTGATCCAAGTGGCGAAGTTTTTGAGAGCGCTTCGATAATCACAAGACCAGCTGTAGATTTCTTGGCAACAATTCATAATCGAATGCCAACATTCCTACCGAGTGATTGTTGGGACAGTTGGTTAGATCCTAAGTTGAATTCTGTAGACGAAATTCGCGCACTGATGGATATTCCAGAGCCAGCACGGGGATTGCGGGCGCACCCAGTTTCCACCCGAGTTAACGCAACCAGGAATAACGGGGCAGATTTAATTGTCGAAATCGATGTGAGCGAGCCCAATACCCTTTTCTAAAAACTCTTTTCTGGGTCGGGAATAAATCGGAAAGGTTGAGCGTTCTCCGAGAAATAGATTTCTATTTGTGAACGGAGATAGCTCTTGGCAGTAGCCTTATTCCCGATGAACTCGGAGATAGAGATTAGAACTCCAGCCGAATTGTTGGCCACGGAGACTGTTGTCGAGCGAACTGCAAGATTCGAGCGAGATGCGATGCAGTACACAAGTCAGTTGTATGCAGCCGCTCTGCGTTACACAAAAAATCAACATAACGCTCAGGATTTAGTTCAAGATACTTATGCGAAAGCATTTACCTCTTTTCACCAATTCGAACCAGGAACAAATTTAAAAGCCTGGCTCTATCGAATTCTCACTACAACTTTTATCAACACTTATCGCAAAGACCAGCGTCGCCCACTTATCTCTGATGGCGAAGTCGAAGATTGGCAGTTGGCGGCTTCGGCAAGTCACACCAGTGATCAAGGAAAGTCAGCGGAGGATGAAGTTTTAGAAAATTTGCCTGATGGCGAAGTTAAACGCGCACTACAAGAAATTCCAGAAGAGTTTCGACTAGCTGTTTTCTATGCTGATGTCGAAGGCTATTCATATAAAGAAATCGCAGATATTTTAGGAATTCCTTCCGGAACCGTTATGTCACGACTCCATCGCGGTCGCAAACTATTGCGAACAATGCTTATGGATTATGCAAAAGAACGCGGAATTGGAGGACCTAATGGAATGTAATGAAGTTATGCATGCCTTGATTCTCTTCATCGATAATGAAATCCAGGATGAAATTCAGGTCCAAATATTCCAGAGCCACTTTGAAGAGTGCTTGCAATGTTTGACCGAGATGGAACATGAACGCCAGGTTTTAACACGAATGAAATCATTGCTGGCAGACGAATGTTGTGAGCAAGCTCCAGAAGATTTACAGGCTCGTATCGCTCAACAGACCGCACTTTTAGCATCGCAAATGTTTAGCCCAACTCAAATAATCACGGAATACCGCCGCACAGAAACTACATTTAACGGCGAAACACACATTGAAATTGAAACTACTCACGAGATTAGAAGAGATTTCCCACTAAGTTAGTTGTTGTGAATTCGGAATTAGTTCTTGGGGCCATTGGAATGGCATCTCTAACTGTGCGTCCTGCCGATACCTCTGTAGCTCAAGCCCTAAATGATTTACCTATTTTGGCGACACCAACGTTAATTAATATTATTGAAGGTGCCTGCACTGCCGCACTCGCAGAACATTTAGGCCCAGGTGAAACTTCAGTAACGGCGCAACTAGAAGTTGCCACACATGCATCCGTTGGAGTTGGTATAGAAATTAGAGCTAATGCAACTTGCATAGAGGTTGATGGTTCAATTTGTAGATTTAATATTGAAGTCCATCAAGGAACCAAGTTGGTTGCATCTGGCTTAATTGAACGCAAAATAGTAGATCGTGTTTCATTTGCTGCGCGAATTGCAGCGGAATCCATTTCTCGAGAATAAAAAACAATAAAAATAGGCCCGCCGATTGGCGGGCCTATTTTTTAAAGCGAATTTCTTTTTGGAACTAGTTACTTCTTTGTCGCCCAAAAGATTTCGGCAATTTCATCAATCTTGCCAATTAACTTTTCAGCAACTGCAACATCATTCGAACCCTTTGTTCCACCTGCACCTGCAAGCTTTGTAGCTTC
>CAWURN010000101.1:0-5139 GCA_963924835.1 Candidatus Nanopelagicaceae bacterium
AATGAAGGCGCACAAAAAGCGGGAATTCCAGCTGGAGCCATTATTACTTCAATCAACGGCATTCGGATTACGGATTACGTATCTGCGATAGTTCGAATTCGTTCATTTGCTCCCGGCGATAAAGTGACTGTAATAGTCACAATGCCGACCGGCGGCTCTAAGACCTTTAGCGTAACTTTAGGTTCAGCAGTCTCGAATTAAAGTTATTTAATAGTTTTCTAACCCATAGTGTGCCGTATCCTTTACGCATGGAAATTTTTGATCTTCGCGTAACGGTCGACAGCATCGGTGGCCGTTCAGTTTGCGGCTTGAAGCCAGGAGATTATTTCGAAGTAACGAATAGCGCGGAGCTTCGAATCCCCGAAGGAAAACATTTTTGTATGTATGCAATTGCATCTGTTCTTCCATTGCTTCCAGCAAAACAGCGGAAGATGGCATCGGATGATTGGCTAGAACAAGATTCACTTGTCGCCTGCCCAGATCCTGAAGAGAAATTAATTATGAAGATTAATCGAATTCGCTCAGTTAAGTTGAACGCTGAAGATTTAACTTAATTATTATTAGTATGCATGATGTTGCGATGTTCATCGTTGTAACGCTCTAAATAATAGACCGGACCCTTTGGCCCCTTACTTCTGCTCAATACATTTGCGATTGCAGCAAGTTCTGTCTCACTAAATTTTATCGTTGGAATCTTTAAATTAGATTCTAAATGTGAAAGATTCCGGGCACCAACAATGACCGCGGCAACTCCTGGTCGATTAACAATATAAGCAGATGCAATAGTCCCAATGTCGGTGTTGTGAGACTTTGCAATTACATCTAGAACTTTGAGTAATTCTTGGAACAAATCCCACCCGCCAAATTCTTTGATGACCAACAGATATTTCACATTTGAGCGAGTATCAAATGATGTTGGTTCGGCGACCCCCAAGAAGCGTTCTGAGAAGAAGCCACCCGCAACAGTGCCGTAACAGAGAATTCCAATGCCATTTTCTACGCAAAATTGCGCCATTTCATCTTCAGCCCTGGTGTCAATCATCGAATACTGCACTTGGATACTCGCTGGCTTCAGCCCTGCATCAACCATCTCGCTCAAGCGCTCAACATCAAAGTTTGTAATACCGATGTGCCTAATCTTTCCCGCGTTTTTTAATTTGAAGAGCTCTTCCATTGCAGCCAAATAATTATTTGCCTCATACTTCCACCAATGGAATTGGACCATATCCACGCGATCCACGCCAAGGCGGGAAAGTGAACGCGTAACAATTGTTTTCACATCAGAGCGATCGAAATTATCTAAGAATTTTTCATTCGGAACGTACTTAGTATGTAACTGAACTAAATCACGAGCGCTATCTCCGTGGGTTTCGCGGAGCTTGGCTATTGATTTTCCGATTAACTCTTCAACACCAGTATAAATATCACCAAAATCAAGCGTTGTAATTCCTGCTTCAATAAAGGAAGTGGTGTCAGCAATAGCATGATCATCTTCTATCTTTTTATCTAGTGAATGGCCCGCACTTAACTGCCACCCACCTTTTATTACCGGAGAAATTGAATAGCCAGGAACTAATTCACGTTTCAGCATTATTTAGCAACCGATTGAATAATTGCCTCTGCTTCTATCTCAACTAAGTATTCATCACCGATTAGTTTTACGATAAACATCGTGTTGGCTGGTCGAATGTCTGCAAAGCGTTCACCGTGTGCTCGTGAAATGGCTTCCCAATCTGACATATTGTTTACAAACACTCTTGTGCGCACGACATCTGAAAGTTTTGAACCAAGTGATTCAAGAGACGCTTCAATCTTGTCGATGACAAAGTGTGCTTGTGCAGCCGGGTCCTTGTGACCGATAGCGAGTTCGCCATGTGTTGCAGTAGTTCCAGAGACCAATACTCGCTCGCCAATTCGTACCGCACGAGAATAACCGGCAAGAGTTTCCCAAGTTGTTCCAGAATCTATGCGCTCTTTTGTAGCAGTTTTGATTGAGGTATAAACCGGCGGAAATTCCTCAAGGTGGTGGCTTAAATCTCCAGATGCAGTTAGATAAGGCGGCTTGCGATATTCATCGCCGCAATCACCTGGGATTGGATCTAATAATTTAAGCGCACCCTTAATTTCTTTCCCTTGTTCTTTACTTAATTCAAAGGTAAAGAGCGAAAGTGCATCTTCGATATGGGCATTTTCGCCTAATCGAGCCCCAATAATTACTGCACCAACAGCCTTCTGTCCTAGCTGATACTTACTTGCAACAGTTGAAATAGAGCGCTCAGTTTCTGTTCCAACTTTATTTAATACTTCAAGCAGATTTTGGAATTTAGTCCAGCCTCCTGCAGTATCAATAAAGCGTTTGTATTTCATTAGTGACCAGTTGGCCAAACCATCGCCAGCAGGTTCGGCTTTGCCAAGCCATTTCTTGGAAATGAAACCACCACAAAGAGTTCCGTACGCCAAGATTGCTATTCCATTTTCAGCGCAGTAATCAGCCATCTGGCCGCCACCGCGGCGGTCAACCAATGAATAGGAGATTTGATTAGATACCAGATTAACACCACTAGATTTTGCAATGCGTAAGTGCGCGGTATCAAAATTCGTAGTCCCGATTGCACCAATCAGGCCTTCTTCTTTCAACTCTTGTAAATAAATTAGCGCATCTAACCAGTATGGATTTGAGAATTTCCAAGCATGATATTGAAGCAAATCAACTTTCTTTACTTGCAAGCGATCAAGTCGGGCCTGCACTGCTTCTCGAACTTGATCGCGAGTAACCGGACCAGGTTTTGGAACCCACTTAGTTAGAAGTCTTGCCTTAGGGCCCTCTGATTGATTCTTCTTAAATGTTCCAGCAATGATTTCAGCAGAACCATAATGATCGGCCATATCAAAAGTAAATAATCCTGAAGCAGCATATGGCGCCATAAATTTCGCGGTATCAACTGGATCTAAAGTGTTGCCATCTTTCTCCATATCGGCAATCTGCCAAAGACCAGTAACTGCACGAGAAATTTCTAAACCTTTTGCAAGTTTGTAAGTTTCCACATTCTTCGAAGGCATTAAAACTACTTTCGAATAAATTGCGTGGTTTTAGCGAAGGCAGCAATTACCTTTGCAACATCTTCCCGATCATTATAGAAATGTGGAGAAATTCTTACATTTCCATCTCTTGATGAAACCACTACTTTTTCACCCTCTAGCGCAACAACATGAGCGCTCTCATCTGAAGTTGCAATTGCAATCATTGCAGCGTGGTTTTGTGGAGCCTTAGGTGTCACAACGCGATAACCAAGCCCAGAAATCCCCTCACGCAACTCATCATGTAGCGGTGCGACATATGCAGCAATATTCTCGAGTCCAATTTTAAGTACGTACTCCATGCCAGCTGCTGCCGGATAAAGAGATGGAATTGCAGGAGTACCTGATTCAAAACGTCGTGCATCTTTCGCAGGATCGTAGCTATGGATAGCCATTGCAAAAATATTATCTGCAGCGAACCATCCGGTTGCAGTTGGGATTAGGTGGCTAGTTGTTTCTGGTCGGGCGAACATAAAACCTACGCCAGGAGCACCCAACATATATTTTAGATTTCCGCCAACTAAGAAATCTGTCTTTAGTTTTGAAAGGTCAATTGGAATTGCTCCGACTGATTGATAAGCATCAACTAAAACAAGAGCCCCAACTTTATGCGCTGCCTCAATTATTGGTTCTAATTCCGTCATTGTTCCATTTCGGAAACAGACATGAGTTACTGAAACAATTACAGTCTCTTCATCAATTGCCGCTAACAGTGCTGCAAGATCTACAGTTAAATCTTCCTTGCTTGGCACATGGACTACTTTTGCGCCACGTTTTTCTTGCGCATGCCAAATTTGTCCGATAGTTGGAAATTCATTGTCGGTAGTTACAACTTTGTTGCGCTTGCCTGTGAAATCCAAGGCTGAAGCTAATGAAGCGACGCCCGCAGAAGCCGAAGTTGTCACTGCAATCTGATTCGCTGGAACGTTAAAAAATTTTCCAAGTAGATCTCTTACAGTTTCCTGATGACCAGCCCAGTCGCCCCAAGCAGAACCTTTAAGTTCTAACGTCTTTATGTAAGTATCAAAACTACCTTTAACGCTATCTGCGAGTGCACCCTGAGAACAGGTATTCATATAGGTCATGTGATCGAAGACTTTGAAATCAGATCGGTACATTGCAGCCAAATCTGTGGAAGTGTTAACAGCCAAGGTAGATCCTCCGTAAATAGTTATGTCCTCTTTTAACAATGCGCTAACAATGAGCTAACAATGAGCCTAGTCTGCAACAGATGCCTTATAAAAACTAGTTCTAATCGTCTTTTATTCTGTTTCTACATAACCAGGTGCGGGCCGGCCATCTGGATAATATGCCGCGGCGGGTGAACCTTGTGGCCGAAATATTCCTAGCAACCACAGATCTTCGCTTCCACTGTTAACAATGGAGTGAAGCAATCTTGGAGTAATACTAAAAGTTGATCCACTTGAAATATCTTGGTTCACGCCATCCACAGCCACACTTCCGACGCCGCTTACGATATGGCAGATCTCATCATAAAGATGATAATGATCTGGCGCTCCTGAAGGTGGAATAAATCCAATAAACATAGTTGCTGCAGCAGAACCTTTACTTGCATCAAAGAGCACTTCAAATTCTCGACTACCAGTTGCGGTACCTTTATTACTAACGCCTTGTTTTATATGACGTTGAAAAGTTTCAGTTGGGCTACTTTGTTTTCTAGCAAACGGTCCCGTAACCGGTATGCAAACTTCTAGCGCAACAAGATTATTCCCATGAGCCCAGAAAAAACTTTCGCCACTCTTTATATGGACAGCGCTACCTTCACTTACTTGCACACTGTTATCAATGTCGCTACCAATTATTTCTAGGCTTGCACTTCCGGATCGAACATAAATTAAGGTGTCGCAATCCGTGGATCCCTTTGGTGAAGCGTTACCAGTTAGATGGATTTCCGTTGCAGTCATGCCTTCGGCATAAGTTCCGGACTTAATTAATGAGTAGCACTGGCCTTGGCCTCGCGCGGATACATCATCTGACGCTAAAGTGCTCGCGTTGAATACTTTGCCTGGCTCCATAACTTGAAAGGTAGCGCATAAATGA
>CAWURN010000102.1:0-6229 GCA_963924835.1 Candidatus Nanopelagicaceae bacterium
TCATAGCTTCGATCAATCGGTCTTGTCCTTTGCGATGCACCAATCTTCCTACACATAACAAAGTGGGGCGATTCCCAATTTTATATTTGGCAATTAAATCCGCTGGTTTAGGGCCAGGTTGGAAAAGCTCGGTAGAAATTCCCGGTGCTACTTGAATTAATGAAACCCTCGTCCCAACTGATTTAGTAATTGCAGATTTTGTGTATGGCCCAAGGTAGGTGAGAACTTCGCAAGAGTTTCCGATTCGACGCAAGGCAGATTTAAATATTGGAAGCTTTGCCCACCAAACTTCATGGCCGTGAGTCAGCGCGACAATTCGCTTCGCTCCCGCCCGCCGCAAATTTGGAGCCATCAGAGCAAGTGGCGCTGCTGCACCAAACCAGATAGTTGTGGATTGGTGATTAAGCATTAGGGCCCTAGCCTTTTTAATTACTCTTGGGGTAGGTAATAAAATCTTTGCCCGATCTCGATAGATAATTACGCCGCACTTTCGATTCAATTCTCTATCGAACTCGATATCCCCGGCTTGGCTAGAAGCATAAATAACGATTTGTGAACCATCTAATTTTTCGAGTAAGCCGTGAATAAAAGTTTCAATACCGCCAGATCTAGGCCCCAAGTCATTTGTGACGAGAAGAATCTTGCGGCTATTAGATTCGGCTGGCACCGTAGAAACTAAGTGAACCGAAGCTTGGTGTGAACCTCTGAATTTTTACCCGAGGGAGCGAAATTGCCAATACGGCAGAAAGTAATTGCGCAGTTAATCTGGCTAATATCATCAGAGAAGGGTAACCAGTCGTGCGGTTCGAGTTCAAATATTTGGAAAATTACGCTTAATTTGCAGCGCGCTCGAAGCGTAATGGCGGTATCAATCCTTTATCTGAGAGAACTGAGAGTGCGCTGATTTGGTTATTTGATATTTCACTTGCAGGATCTGCAGTGATATTTAGAAGAACGGATACAACGCAATCTCCACATGAGATATCGCGCATGGTGCAGGTTTGGCAATCGATCATCATGTTAAAAATGATAAATGGCCCCACTGACACTACGGTTTGCATATGAGCGTTCTGGCCAATTTAGTAATGGGAAGCGATGGCAGCACCACGCTAGAGGGAAGCTCAAAATCCCTAAGCTCATCTGAAGACCGTTCGCGTTTTCACGAATTACGGGCCCAAGCTTCAGTAATTCTTATCGGCGGCAATACCGCCAGAACTGAACCCTATGGCGCAACCCCGGTTCCACTCTTGGTTATTTCAAAATCTGGCGATGTTCCAGAAAGTGTTCGCAACAACCCACTAGCCCATATTTGGAATCAGAATCCGGTTAGCGCAGTAGCCAGAGCCAAAAGCGAATTCGGTGGGAATGTTTTAGTTGAAGGTGGCATAAATTTGCTAAAAGAGTTGCTGCTAGCGAACCAGATTGATGAACTGTATTTAACTATCAGCGAAAAATCCGGCGGCGAGAATATTTATGACCTAAGTGCAATGACTCGAGAGTTTACCGTTGAGTCAAGTGAGAAATCTGGTGGCCAAACTTTCTTGAAACTGACTAAAAACTAACCAATAGAAATTACGGAAACTCCTGTCACGGCTAAAATGATACCTAGATACTGAACTTTGTGAAGTCGTTCATGTAAAAATTTAAATGCAAGCAGGGATGTAACTATTGGAAAGAGCCCACCCAAAACCATTGCGACGGAAATCAAGCCTTTGGTCGTAGCAACACCCAATAATAAGTTAGCAACAAAATCTGTCACACCAATTAGCGCTAAGATTTTTATATCGGATTTTCCAAAGCCACCGACTGTTCGATAACGAAGCGCAATCAAGATACAGATAGAAACCGAAATAACTCGCATGGATGTCATTGTCATTAGCGAACTTGTTTTTGATCCTTGTGCCATGAATGTTAAAGCAATTCCAAAACCAAGAGCAGCACCAAGGCCAAATAGAAGTGGCTTGATTGGTAGCCCTTTAACAATATCTGGACCAGATGCGCAGAAAGCACCTAAGAGTGCGATACCCATTCCTGCAATTTGAATTGTTGTTGGGCGCTCACCTGCAGCAAATGCAAAGGACAATGGAATCACTGCACTCAAAGTACTAATTGGCGAAACAACACCCATGCGTCCAGTTGAAAGTCCTGAATAAAATGAAACTAGCCCCAGAAAACCTGCAATGCCAGCGCCAATCGCTGGTAGAAAATAGCCATTCCAACTTAAATTTGGTGCAATGTATGAACCAGTCACCACAACCAAAATGACGCCGGTGATTAAGCCAATTGCCTGCGAGGCGCCAGTTACGGCAATGGCCTTGAATCGTTTGGAAAGATTTCCGGCTAAATAATCTGCGCTACCCCAGAGAATGCTGGAAAAAAGAGCAAGTAGCGAAGCCATTGGAGGAGGTTAATACATGCCACACCAAATTATTGCTCGCGCCTTCACGAGTTACCCGAAAAAACACCTTACCATTTTCACATGACCGAAAATTTTGATGACATTATCTCTCAAATTCGCGCTATTAAGCCTAGAACTGAAATTCTCCTTGAAGAAGTCCCTGCTCCTCAAAAATTAGCGCCCTTTGCATTCGCAATGACCGCTGATGTTTTAGAAGACGCAGCAACTGGCAGATTTGTTTTGTTACATGATCCAGATGGCCAAGAAGGTTGGTCCGGTAAATTTCGATGTGTGACTTTTGTTCGAGCCGCAATTGATAATGAGATGGCGGCAGATCCAATGCTATGCAACATTGGTTGGACCTGGCTGATGGAATCACTAAAAGCAAATGGTTGTGATTTTACAGCGCCAAGTGGAACAGTCACCAAAGTTGCAAGTGCATCCTTCGGAACTTTAGAGAACTTGGAAGAAAATAGTGAATTAGAGGTTAGAGCTTCTTGGACTCCAACATCTGGGGCGCAGATTGCTAACCACATAAAAGCATGGGTTGAACTTTTAGAAATGTCAGCTGGTCTTGCACCGATTCCTGATGGTGTGACACAGCTAAGTCGCAGTAGATAATGGCAGAACCACTTCTTGCTCCGGCCGGTGGAGTTCCCGAATTAATTTCTACTCCCGAACAACTGGCAGAAATGATTGCAGAACTTAAGGGCGGAACCGGTCCAATAGCAATTGATGCAGAACGGGCATCTGGTTACAAATATTCAGCAAGAGCATATTTGATTCAAATAAAGCGAAACGGTGGCGGTTTACATTTAATTGACCCAATTGCAGTTGGGGAAAGTAAATACTGGGGCGAATTAAGTGAAACATTCAAATCAGAAGAATGGATTATTCACGCTTCAACTCAAGACTTAGCCTGCCTTCGAGAAGTTGGCATTGATCCACAAATTATTTTCGACACTGAATTAGCGGGGCGAATCGCTGGTTGTGAGCGCGTAGGACTTGGCCCACTTACTGAACAACTCCTTGATGTTGCTTTGGCAAAAGAACATAGCGCAGTTGATTGGTCGATTCGGCCCCTGCGTCCGGAGTGGCTTAACTACGCAGCCCTCGACGTCGAACTATTAATTGAGTTACGAAATGAGATCGAAAAATTGTTAATTGAAAACGGAAAATTGGAATGGGCCAAAGAAGATTTTGCCGCAATTTTGCGAGCGCCCGCAGCACAGCCCCGTAAAGATCCTTGGCGCCGAGCATCAGGAATTCACAAAGTCAGAGATCTTAATGCGCTTGCAATAATTCGTGCCTTATGGTTTGCCAGAAATGAATTTGCTAAAGAGATTGATCTTGCTCCAGGTCGAGTTTTCAATGATGAGACACTTCTTTTAATTGCAACAAAACCACCCAAAGGGTTTGGCGATTTCAAAAAAGCCTTACTGCGCCGCACGCGGTTAACTGCGATGCCATTTGAAGATTGGTTCAAGTTATTCGAAGTGGCGCAAAGCCTTGAAGGCGAAGATCTACCTAAGTTGCGGACTCCATCCGAGGGCTTGCCGCCACCCAAGATGTGGCAAACGCGTAACCCACTTGGCTATGCCCGCCTTACCCATGCCAGGGCAACTATTATCGAATTGGCACTTGTGAATAACATGCCAGCGGAGAACTTAATTTCACCAGAAGCAATTCGAAGAATTTGTTGGCCCAATCCCCCAGAAGATTTAGATGACCGGGAGAGATTTGTCGTATCCGAGCTATCTGAATTCGGGGCAAGGCCTTGGCAGGTTGCACTTGTTTTAGGCCCAATAACGGCGATTTTGAGCGAAACAGAGCCACTTATTGTTGAGGTCACGCCGGAGGAAGTAACTGAGGGTGATTCCTCAGCCTCTGAAAGTGATTAATTACGCAACATTTAAGTTGCGTAATTACCACCAATGGTTTTAGGATTCTTCTTATGTACAGCACATTCTTAATCGCCTTGCGCGAAGGCCTAGAGGCCGCTCTTATCATTGGAATTCTTGTTGCCTACCTTGTGAAATCAAACCAACGCCAGTCTCTGCCTGCGCTTTGGACAGGTGTCGGGGTAGCACTAGCAGCCAGCTTTGCATTTGGCGCTTTCTTAACTTTCTCTTCGACTCAACTTTCAGAGACTGGCGAGCAGTTGTTTGCTGGAGTTACATCACTTGTTGCAGTAGTGCTCGTTACTTATATGGTTTTTTGGATGAAGCGCGTTGCGCGCGGTTTAAAGAGCGATCTTCAAGGAAAAATTGAATATGCAATGCCCCTTGGCAAATTAGCTTTGATTTCTGCTGCTTTCTTTGCAGTTGCACGAGAGGGCCTAGAAACAGCGCTCTTTGTTTACTCTAACTTTAGAACTGTATCCAATGATTCCTCTCCTGCGATTGGATTAGTTCTTGGATTGGCATTAGCAGTTGTACTAGGTATTGCAATTTACCAAGGCAGCTTAAAAATTAATTTAGGAAAGTTTTTTACAATTACCGGTATAGCTTTAATCGTTATCGCCGGTGGAGTTCTCTCTTATGCCATTCATGAATTCCAAGAGCTCGGCGCACTTCCAGGTGAAGATTCATATGTCTGGAACTGGGTTAATGCTGATCCAACAATCACAACGCTACTTTCAGGAACTATCGGAATTAGCACCAAAATCTCCTGGTTGCAGCTGATTGTTTGGGCTTTCTACTTGACGACTGTTCTGCAGGCTTATCTAAAGCCAAAAAAGGTTGAAGTTAAAACCGCCTAAGTTGCAGCGCTCCTTCCAATTTAACCTACTGGCGAGTAACCTTACGGGAATACCAACCATTCTTTAGTTGCCATAAGTAGGAGTTTTCAATGAGTGAGCGAGTTGTTCTTGTAGATGCCGTCCGATCCCCTTTTGGTAAAGCCGGAAGTTTGTATCAAGAAACCAGAGCTGATGACATTATGGTTCGAGTCATTCGCGGACTGTTAGAGCGCAATCCAAAAATTTCTCCTGCTGCAATTGATGAAGTTGCAATAGCGGCCGCAACACAATCCGGTGATCAAGGGATGAATATTGGTCGAAGCGTTTCACTACTCGCAGGAATTCCAAACACCGTTCCTGGATACTCAATCGATCGTTGGTGCGCAGGTGCACTAACTGCCGTAACCACTGTTGCCGGTGCAATCGCGATGGGTCAATATGATTTTGCAATTGCTGGCGGTGTTGAACATATGGGACACCATCCAATGGGTGAAGGAATGGATCCAAATCCAAGATATTTGGCCGAAAAATTAGTTGATACCGATGCGCTTCAAATGGGAATGACTGCTGAAAGATTGCATGACAAATTCCCACATTTAACTAAGGCGCGTGCCGATGCATACGCAGTTGCTTCACAGAACAAAACTGCCGCTGCATATGCTGGCGGAAAAATTCAGCGAGATTTAATTCCAGTTGCAGTTCGTTCAGTTGAACTTGGTTGGGGAATGGCAACTATTGATGAGCCACCTCGCCCAGGAACAACTGTTGAAGCACTTGGTGCGTTGAAGACGCCATTTAGACCTATGGGAAATGTAACTGCAGGAAATGCTGCCGGATTAAATGATGGTGCAACTGCGGCAATACTTTCTAGTGAATCAAAGGCCAATGAACTTGGACTTGGAATCAAAGCAAAATTAGTTTCATTTGCCTTCGCTGGAGTTGAACCTGAAATTATGGGATACGGACCAGTTCCAAGCACGATTAAAGCCTTGGCTAAAGCTGGTTTGAAAATTGAAGATATTGGTTTATTTGAAGTTAATGAAGCATTCGCAATTCAAGTGCTTTCGTTTCTAGATCATTTTGGAATTGCA
>CAWURN010000103.1:0-5782 GCA_963924835.1 Candidatus Nanopelagicaceae bacterium
AACCATTCCCGTCAGAATTGACGGGGCATCCTAAAAAGGAGCACCACAGTGGGCGCAAGAAATAATAAGACGCTGAAGCCGAAGCCAAAAGTAAGCAAGATGTCGGCAGCAGCAATGAAGAAGTTTAAGAAGAAGCCATGCTCTTTCTGTCGCGATAAGGCAACTTATATCGATTACAAAGACATCAATCTTCTTCGTAAGTACATCTCAGACCGCGGCAAGATTCGTGCACGTCGCGTAACAGGTGCATGCACACAACACCAACGTCAGATTGCTGCCGCGGTAAAGAATTCCCGCGAAATGGCACTTCTGCCTTACACCTCAACAGCGCGATAAGGGGAATAAACAATGAAACTTATTCTTACTCGTGAAGTATCAGGTCTAGGACAAGCTGGCGACGTTGTAACCGTTAAAGATGGTTTTGCTCGCAACTTCCTATTGCCTCGTGGCAATGCAATCGCTTGGAGCCTTGGTGGCGAAAAGCAGATTGAAGGAATCCGTCGTGCTCGCAGTGCTCGTGAAATCCGCGACCTCGATCATGCAAAAGAAATCAGGGACTCACTTGAAAAGACCGAGATTGTTATCAAATCAAAGGTCGGCGCTACCGGAGTTCTATTCGGTTCAGTGACAGATAAGGACATCGCTGCAGGCATTAAGGCTGCAACTGGTCTAGATATCGATCGTCACCGCGTAAAGGTTGCTGGACATATTAAGAAGCTTGGTACATACACTGCGAAGGTTTCACTTCAAGGTCAAATATCTGCCAACGTTAATATCTCTGTTGTAGCTATTTAATAGTTCTAAGACTTGAAGGCCCGTCTCGAAAGAGGCGGGCTTTTCTGTTCTAAGAGATTTGTGAAATTTCTTAAATATTGAGATAAAGAAATAAATCTTTACCCACAACTTTCAACGTTTTCTTGAGCGTGAAAGAGGGTTGGCTCTCGCACTTGTCCACCGTTTATGCACTCTTATACACAAGTTATCCACTTCAATTCCCAACTTCTCCACACGCTCACGCACACTCAAACAGCACGGCCTAACACCTCTCACCCTAACTTCATTAAATTACGCACGTAAGCAAGCATTAACGTCGTTTTAATGTCATATTTGTCAGTGGTCCTTGGGAGGATGTCTATATGAGCATCGCAGAACTCCCCAACCGTGGAAACAACTCCAACAATCGCATTCCTGCAACAGTTGAATTCGAACGCACACCACCACAAGATTTAATCGCCGAGCAAGGCGTTCTTGGTGGAATGTTGTTGAGTAAAGAATCAATTGCAGATGTTGTTGAAATTATCCGCGAACGCGATTTTTATCGACCAGCTCATGAATTAATTTATGATGCAATTCTAGATTTGTATGGTCGCGGCGAACCTGCGGATCCAGTAACTGTTGCGGCTGAATTAACAAAGCGTGGCGACATCGCTCGTGCAGGTGGCGCACCTTATTTACACACACTTATTAATTCGGTTCCGACTGCAGCAAATGCTGGCTATTACGCAAAGATTGTTCGCGACCATGCAATCATGCGCCGTCTGGTTGAAGCCGGAACAAAGATTGTTCAACTTGGTTATTCTGGCGAAGGTGAAGTTGATGACGCCGTTGATCAAGCCTCTGCAGAAATTTTTCAAGTAACAGAACATCGAACAACCGAGGATTACATTCAGTTATCTGAACTTTTACCTGCCGCTCTCGATGAAATCGAAGCAATATCAAATGGTGTTAAAGGCGAAGGCGTTAAGACTGGATTTAAAGATCTCGATACCTTAACAAATGGTCTGCATCCAGGAAACATGATTGTTCTTGCTGCACGTCCTGCTGTAGGTAAATCAACACTTGGCCTTGATATCGCTCGTTACGCATCGATTCATAATGGCGATCCATCAGTAATTTTCTCGCTAGAAATGAGCCGCTCTGAAATTACGATGCGTATGCTCTCTGCAGAAGCTCGCGTTGCTTTAAACAACATTCGTTCAGGTGCGCTTACAGATGAAGAGTGGGGCCGCTTAGCAAAGCGGATGGGCGAAATTTCTCAAGCACCTTTGTTTATTGATGATTCACCAAACCTCTCACTTATGGAAATACGTGCAAAGGCCCGCCGCTTAAAACAACGCCACGGCTTGAAGTTAATTGTTATCGACTACTTGCAGTTGATGACTTCTGGAAAGCGCGTAGAGAATCGTCAGCAAGAAGTATCGGAATTCTCTAGAAATCTAAAACTTTTAGCAAAGGAGCTCGATGTTCCAGTTGTCGCAATTTCGCAGTTAAACCGTTCGCCAGAACAACGCGCAGATAAGAAGCCGATGCTCTCTGACTTGCGTGAATCTGGTTCTATTGAACAAGATGCCGACGTAGTAATTCTTCTGCACCGTGATGATATGTATGACGGCCAGAATAGATCTGGCGAAGCCGATTTAATTATTGCTAAGCACCGTAACGGTCCTACAAGAACAATCACCGTAAGTGCGCAATTACACTTTGCAAGGTTTAGCGATATGGCCCCAAGCTATTCACAGAACGCAGAGAGTTTCATAAAAGACTAGCTAAAGATAATTAAATTACGGGTGTAAGCGTTCCACTCTCAACACTGAATACCGCGCCCATAACCTTGACGTTTTTTGCAAGCAACGGGTAGCTTTCAATTCTCTGGATATCTGTAATCAAAGCCTTCATCTGATCTTTTACAGTACGAATTTCAATACCTCTGGTATCAATTCCAGATTTTTCTAATATCGCGGCATGAATTTCATGTTCTTCACCACTAGCCATCTTGCAATCGGTATGCGGCATAACTAAAACTCTATTTACTCCAAGAAGATGAGTTGCAAGAACTAAAGTACGAAGTACATCCTCAGTAACTCGTGCACCTGCGTTACGCAAAATTTTTGCATCGCCTGCCTCCATACCGACAATATGTAGTGGGTCGATTCGGGAATCCATGCAGGTAACAATCGCTAAACCTTTTCGTGCCTCACCACTTAAACCATTTGATTTGAAGGTGCTGGCGTATTCCTTATTGGCTCCAAGCAGATCTGCAAAATTTTCCATGGGTTAAATTTACCCTAAACGCTTATTCGCGCGCGGTTAGCCAAGTAAATACCGATCAGTACAACTACTGCGCCAACAGATTGGGTGAAGTTGAGTTTTTCATATAGAAAAATCCAAGCAAAGATTCCACCAAATACTGGCTCCAACATTCCAATTGAACTTGAAGTCGCAGCACTTAAACCACGAAGTCCGTTTAGAACTAAAAAATAAGGAACCGCAGTTCCTAGAACGATAATCCACAAAATTAAGTAGTAGGTGGGAATCGATAATCCGGCCAAGCGACCTGTTAGTTCGACAACTCTTCCCAACTCCGCAAAAGGGAAGCCCCACCAAGGTTGAATGATTGCAAAGAAAGCGGATGAAATTCCAAGGCCCCAAGCCATAGTTGCCTCACTCGATTTAACTCCGACTAATTTTTCACCGACTAAAAAATACAAGGCAAGTGCAAATGCATCTAGTACAGCGAAAGTGACGCCTAAACCATCAAGAGTTAAACCACGCCAAACCTGGGCAATTAAAACCAAGCCAGTTAAGCCAATAACCAGGCCCCACCACATTAATTTAGAAACAATTTTTTTCTGAATAAAACGCATCCAGAGCGCAATCCAGATCGGAGCAGTAAATTCAATGATTAATGCAACCCCTACGTTCAATCTTTGGATCGCCAAGAAATAGAAGAGATTAACTGCGGCAAAGCCAAATAGGCCAAAAGCGATAAGTACCGGAAGCTCTTTGCGGTTAATTCTTAAAGATTTTTTATTTTTTAGGTACACATATAAAAATAGAACTAAGAATGCGCCAAGCGTTCTAATTTGGGTTAGGCGCAAAGCTGATAGTCCACTTTCCATCGCGAGTTTGGCGGGAATGCTACTTATCGCAAAAAATAGCGAGCCAAATACGAGGTAGATCTCGTGTCGTAGATTCTTAAGCACGGTGAATCTTAGCGACTCCCGTGGGTTAAGTGAGTTAAAAGGCGCTCTCTGGAATCTCCATTAAGTCACCAGTTTCACTCAACACAATTTTTAATTCAGCCTTTATGTGTGGAAGAACTGTTCTTACGAAAAACTTCGCAGAGGCAACTTTCCCAGCATAGAAATCGGCATCACGGCCAGGGTTAGCAGATTTTGTTATTGCAATTTCAGCCTGGCGCAATAACAACCAAGCAATAATTACTTCGCCAACAGACATCAATAGACGAGTTGTGTTCAAACCGGCTTTGTAAATTTTTTCTACGTTCTCCTGTGATTCCATTGCAAAACCGACAAGTGTTCCAGTCATTGCATTTAAATCTTCAAGAGTTTTTGCTAGCGCTGCTTTCTCTTCTGCGAGTTCACCACCAGTAGCAGTAAATGCTGCAATCTCTTTTCCAAGTAAGCCAAGTGCTCGGCCACCGTCTTTAATTATTTTGCGGAAGAAGAAGTCCAACCCTTGAATTGCTGTGGTTCCTTCATACAAAGTGTCAATCTTTGCATCGCGTACATATTGTTCAAGTGGCCAATCTTCAGTAAATCCGGATCCGCCAAATGTTTGAAGTGATTCGGTCCCAAGTAGAACCCAAGATTTTTCACTGCCATAACCTTTAACAATTGGAAGCAATAAATCATTAAGTGCTTCCATGTCATCAGTTTTATCAGTGTCATTGACTGCCTTTGCAAGCAAAATTTCATCTTGAATTGACGCAGTGTACAAAATAAGTGCGCGCATACCTTCGGAATAAGATTTCTGAACCATTAAGGAACGGCGAACATCAGGATGATTAATAATCGTTACACGTGGGCTCGCTTTATCTGCCGCCTTAGTTAAATCCGGTCCCTGCACGCGAACCTTTGCGTAAGCCAGAGCTTGTTGGTAGCCAGCGCTAAGTGTCGCAATTGCCTTGGTTCCAACCATCATGCGGGCATATTCAATAACTTTAAACATTTGAGCGATACCTTCATGAACATCGCCAAGCAAATAACCAACCGCAGGCTCTTTCTCACCTAAATTCATTTCGCAAGTGGCTGAAACGTTTAGCCCCATTTTGTGTTCGACATTTGTTACATAAACACCGTTACGTTTACCAAGTTCGCCAGTTTCAAAATCGAACATAAATTTTGGAACCAGGAATAAACTCAAACCTTTTGTTCCAGGACCAGCACCTTCTGGACGTGCCAAAACATAATGAACAATGTTTGGATTTAAATCTGAATCACCAGAAGTGATATATCTCTTTGTGCCTGTGACGTGCCAAGTGCCATCGCTCTGTTGTACGGCCTTAGATCTTCCAGCACCAACATCACTTCCAGCATCTGGTTCGGTTAATTGCATTGTTGCGCCCCAGTCATTATCGACCATGAGCTTTGCCATTTTTTTCTGAACATCATTTCCGAGAACATATGCAACATGTGCAAACGCAGTTCCGGAAGCATAAATATGAATTGAAGGGTTTGATCCTAAAACCATTTCAGCAATTGCCCAACGAAGTGATGCAGGAATTAACGTGCCACCAATTTCAACAGGCGCATCAATACGCCACCATTCATTATCCATAAATGTTCGATAAGACTTCTTAAAACTTTCTGGCAATTTAACATCGCCAGTCTCTTTATTAAATTGCACACCCAATCGATCACTCTCAATAAATGATTCAGCAAGATCGTTTTCGGCTAAACGTTTGATTTCTTCTAACATTCCCGTCGCGGTTTCGCGGTCGACATCTTTAAAGATGGTTTTGCCCATAATTTCATCGCGC
>CAWURN010000104.1:0-10478 GCA_963924835.1 Candidatus Nanopelagicaceae bacterium
GCCTAAATAGGCAAGACGCTTGGCTCCGCTATCTTTAATAATCTTTTCATCGAGAATGTAAACCGCAATTAATTCATCGCAATTTTCAATTGCAGCAAGGAGCGCTGGGTTATCAGCTAAGCGCAGATCTCTTCTAAACCAGAAGATATTGCGTTTAGTTGTGGAGTGAGTGGACTGACTCATCCCAGCCCTTAACTTCACTAACTTTACGAGGCGCTGGACCAACATACCTCGCAGATGGTCGAATAATTCTTCCGGTGCGCTTCTGTTCAAGAATATGTGCTGACCAACCTGCGGTACGTGCAGCGGTGAACATTGATGTGAACATATGAGCTGGAATTTCCGCAAAATCTAAAACAATTGCAGCCCAGAATTCAACGTTGGTTTCTAGAACGCGATCTGGTTGACGTTCGTGAAGTTCGGCAAGTGCAGCTTTTTCAAGTGCAAGTGCAACTTCGTAACGTGGTGCATTAAGTTCTTTTGAGATTCGACGAAGTGTGCGCGCACGGGGATCTTCGGCACGATAAACCCGGTGACCAAATCCCATCAAACGTTCTTTGCGATCCAAGATTCCTTTTACGTATGCAGTTGCATCGCCAGTTTTTTCAACGCCTTCAATCATGCTTAGAACGCGCGCAGGTGCGCCACCATGTAGTGGGCCGGACATTGCGCCAATCGCACCAGAGATTGCGGCTGCAACATCTGCGCCAGTTGATGCAATTACGCGAGAAGTAAATGTAGAAGCATTCATTCCGTGTTCTGCAGCTGAAACAAAGTAAGCATCTACTGCGCGAATGTGAAGTGGATCTGGTTCACCGCGCCAACGAATCATCATTCGTTCTACAACAGTGTGCGCTTTATCAACTTCTGATTGCGGAACCATTGGTGCACTTCCGCGAGCGGCTTGTGCAACATATGAAAGAACCATAACTGATGTGCGTGCGAGTTGAACGCGCGCTTCATCATCGGTTGTATCTAATAAAGGTTTAAATCCCCACGCTGGTGCAAGCATTGCAATTGCAGATTGCACATCTACGCGGATATCTCCAGAGTGAACCGGGATAGGAAATGGTTCAGCTGCTGGAAGTCCTGGATTGAATTCGTTATCTACTAATAAGCCCCACACGTTTCCAAAAGTTACGCGACCAACAAGGTCCTCAATATCTACGCCGCGATAGCGAAGTGCGCTACCTTCTTTATCTGGCTCTGCAATTTCAGATTCAAATGCAATAACGCCTTCAAGACCGGGTTTGAAAACTTCTGACACGACGGGCTCCCTCAATTAGTTACGCGTATTCTCCACACTTTTGCGGTTGATTCCAAACTCAGAATATCTGGCCTTGGGCGAGATGCATACGAAGCGAAAGTGAAGTTAGATACAACTATGAGCGAAATCAACCGCGAGACTATCCGGGCCATGCGCCTGTCCTATGGCCAGGCTGGATTAAGTGAAGGCGACCTAGCGGCCGACCCCATTCAACAATTCAAAAAATGGTTGGGCGAAGCAAGTGAAAATATCATGATCGTTGAAGCAAATGCGATGGTGCTCGCTACGGTTACGGATCAAACTCCAATTTCTCGGACCGTTCTTTTGAAAGATGTTTCGGAAGCAGGATTTACCTTCTTCACTAATTATTTATCGCGTAAAGCTGAAGCGATTGCAAATAATCCAAATGTGTCACTTGTATTTCCTTGGTTTGCCATGGAGCGTCAAGTAATAATTATTGGTAGCGCCGAAAAAGTTAGCGCGCAAGAGAGTGATGAATATTTTGCCGCCCGACCATGGGGTAGCCAAATTGGTGCAACTGCAAGTGCGCAATCAACGGAATTAGATTCCAGAGAAACCCTCGAGCGAGGTTATGCCGAACTTGCTGAAAAATATCCCGAGGGCACCGTTGTGCCGAGACCCGATTTTTGGGGTGGTTATTTAGTTCGACCAGTCAGCATCGAGTTTTGGCAGGGAAGATATTCACGATTGCATGATCGACTTCGGTATGTGCGTTCGGATTCACAGAAAACCGATTGGCAAGTTAAACGCCTTAACCCTTAGGCTCTGCCTATGAGCGAAATTAAAATTCCAGATAATTTGAAGCCAGTTGATGGTCGATTTGGTTGTGGCCCATCAAAAATTCGTCCTGAGGCACTTGCTGCACTGGCAAATGGTGGGAGTTCAATTTTAGGAACATCCCATCGCCAAAAACCAGTTAAGAACGTTGTAAATAGAGTTCGCACTGGGCTTACATCATTATTTAATCTGCCAGAAGGTTACGAAGTAATTCTTGGAAATGGTGGCTCAACCGCGTTCTGGGATATCGCAACTTTTGGATTAATTGAAAAGAAATCACAGCATCTAGTCTTCGGTGAATTTTCTTCAAAATTTGCAGCGTCTGCTAAAGATGCACCATTCCTTGATGATCCATCAGTTATCAAAGTTGAACCAGGTGCACACCCAGTCGCAGTAGCCGAGGCGGGCGTCGATGTTTATGCACTAACTCATAATGAAACTAGCACCGGTGTTTCAATGCCAATTATTCGACCAGCAGGAACAGAGGGCGCATTAATTTTGGTAGACGCAACTTCTGCAGCAGGTGGACTCGATTTAGATATGTCGCAATGCGATGTTTACTATTTTGCGCCACAAAAATCCTTCGCATCCGATGGTGGCCTTTGGATTGCAATCATGAGCCCAGCCGCTATTGCACGTGTAGAAAAAATTAAAGCAAGTGGTCGATATATTCCCGCATTTTTCGATCTCACTATCGCAATTGAAAATTCTCGACTTGATCAAACATACAACACACCTGCTCTTGCAACGTTGATCTTGTTGGCTGATCAAATTGATTGGATGAATTCAAATGGTGGCCTTAAGTTTGCGGCCGGACGGTCAGCACAATCATCAGATCACCTTTACTCATGGGCCGAAAAGAACGATTACACAACACCGTTCGTGGTTGATTCAGCAATGCGCTCAAAAGTAGTTGGCACAATCAATTTCGATGATGCAATAGATGCCCTTGAAATTGCAAAAGTTCTTCGGGCAAATGGCATTGTGGATACAGAGTCATATCGCAAACTTGGCAAGAATCAATTGCGCGTTGGCATGTTCCCTGCAGTTGATCCAAGTGATGTTAAGAAACTCACCGATTGCATCGATTACATCGTTACTGAATTAAAGAAATAATTCCTTGAGCTATAAGGTTCGCAGACTAGTAACTCTTGCAGTTCTATTTGTTGTGATACTTATAGTCGTAATCGTTGGGAATTAATTAAATGGTCCATCTAAGAAGCGCTATCACCGTAATAATTATTGGTATTGCCCTCTGGTTCATCGCTCTTATAGTCGCCTTTGGGATTGATGCCAGCAGCAATGCAAAGTGGATTTGCGTATTCGGAATTGTCCTAGGAGTTATTGGACTTCGTTACACAATTAGACGGGCAAAGCGCGAAAGTAATTAGCCTTCGAATTGTCCGGCAATGCCACGCAATACTTTTGCTAAGCGATCGGCATCTGGCCCTGAAGGATGGCGGCCGTGGCGTAAACCATTTCCTACTTTGTCCAAGATTTTAATTGTGTCTTCAATCATCGTTGCAAGATCATCATGATTAATTCGATTATTCGCAACGACTGAAGCAGGTTCATCGATCAGACGAACGGTCATTGCTTGTGGACCCTTCTTGCCTTCGATTACTCCGAATTCAAGTTTGGTTCCTGGCTTAACTGTTGCGACACCTGCAGGCAGGGCTGAAGATGCTAAATAAACATCTGCGCCTTCTTCAGATTCAATGAATCCAAAACCTTTTTCAAGGCTGTACCACTTCACGCGACCTAGAGGCATCGGGGAACTCCTTTTTTCTTTACATCTGTTTTACATGTTGTAATACAAGAGGCTTAGTTTAACTTACGAATACCAGAAGCTGTTGCCTGATTTTGTGCTTGAAAAGCGGTTAATCGGTGACGACTAGAGCCTCGGAATGCGCTCCGCAGCCGTGGTCGACTGAAACAACGCGGGCATCATCTGGCGCCAAAATATTTGCGCAGACACCAAATGCTGATCGAAGTGATCCAGCAATTGGAATAAAAAATCCGCAAGAGTTGCAAGGCTTTGGTGCTTGTTGTGAAATTGGATTATTCGGTCCAGCGTTTCCTGCATACCAACGTTGCGCCGCTAAATCGCGACCAGTAATTGAAAGAACTCGTGCTCGACCTAAACCAAATTCAAATAATTGTGCAAGATCTAACTCTTCATCCTCTGGCATTGCAGCAAATCCAGGAACTAGCCGCGCATCATCTGCCGAAGTTGGAACGATATCGCCTGGACCAACATCGCCAGGTAGTAAGCGATCTTTATATGCAACCCACTCTGGAGCAAGAAGTGAATCTGTGCCAGGTAGAAGAACTACATCGCAGATAGTTGGTGAACTTGAATCATCTGCCTTTGCAACTGTTACAGCCCAACGCCAACCAACATATGCTGGAAGTGATGCTTCAAATAAATAAGTTGCGATGCGAGCCTGTTCGGAATCTTCGGCTTCGTCATGGGAATCATAAGAGTCATAAGAAATTGAAACTAATTCGCCAACTTGTTGTGGTGCTGGCGCATCTTCAAGTGCAGCGGCCCTTGCTAATTCAAGGGCGCTGAACTTGTCATCAATCTTTGCTGAACTCATTGGGCTATCTTAATATGACTTAATATGGATTTAGAAATCCATATCCCCGCCGCCTTGTGGCATAGCCGCAGATTTTGGCTCTGGCTTATCCGCAATAACAGCTTCTGTTGTTAAGAATAACGCAGCGATAGATGCGGCATTTTGAAGTGCAGAACGTGTCACCTTAACTGGATCAATAATTCCAGCTTTGATCATGTCAACGTATTCACCTGTTGCAGCATTTAATCCGGTTCCAACTGGCTTATTGCGAACGGCTTCAACAATTACGCCGCCTTCAAGTCCAGCGTTAATTGCAATCTGCTTTAGTGGTGCTTCGATTGCAACTTCAACAATTCTTGCACCAGTTGCTTCATCGCCAGTTAACTTCAACTTTTCGAATGCAACTTTTGCGGCTTGTAGAAGTGCAACTCCGCCACCAGCAACAATGCCTTCTTCAACTGCAGCCTTCGCATTTCGGACAGCATCTTCAATACGGTGCTTGCGCTCCTTTAGTTCTACTTCAGTAGCTGCGCCAGCCTTGATTACTGCAACGCCACCAGCAAGTTTTGCTAGGCGTTCTTGCAGCTTCTCACGATCGTAATCTGAGTCAGACTTTTCAATTTCTGCGCGGATCTGATTTACGCGGCCCTTGATTTGTTCCGCATCGCCAGCTCCTTCAACAATTGTTGTCTCTTCCTTTGCCACTACAACCTTGCGAGCGCGGCCAAGTAGATCCATTGTTGTTGCATCTAGCTTCAATCCAACTTCTTCAGAAATAACTGTTGCGCCGGTAAGAATCGCAATATCTTGCAATATTGCCTTGCGGCGATCGCCAAATCCTGGTGCCTTAACTGCAACTGACTTAAATGTTCCACGAATCTTGTTAACTACCAAAGTAGCAAGTGCTTCGCCCTCAACATCTTCAGCCAAAATAACAAGTGTCTTACCTGATTGCATTACCTTTTCCAAGATTGGTAGCAAATCCTTGATGTTTGTGATCTTGGAATTTGCAATCAAGATATATGGATCTTCTAGAACTGCTTCCATACGATCGGTATCAGTTGTGAAGTAAGGAGAGATGTAACCCTTATCAAAACGCATACCTTCAGTTAGTTCGAGTTCTAATCCAAATGTGTTTGATTCTTCAACAGTAATAACGCCCTCTTTGCCGACCTTATCCATTGCTTCAGCAATCATGTCGCCGATAGTTGAATCCGCTGCAGAAATAGATGCAGTAGCTGCAATCTGTTCCTTAGTCTTTACTGGATTCGACATTGCTAAAAGTTCTGCTGAAATAGCATCAACAGCTTTTTCAATTCCGCGCTTTAGTCCCATTGGGTTCGACCCAGCAGCAACATTTTTCAAACCTTCGCGTACAAGTGCTTGAGCTAAAACAGTTGCGGTTGTTGTTCCATCACCTGCTACATCATCGGTCTTCTTCGCAACTTCTTTAACTAATTCCGCGCCAATTTTCTCCCAAGGATCATCTAATTCGATCTCCTTAGCGATTGAAACGCCATCATTTGTAATTGTTGGCGCTCCCCATTTTTTCTCGAGAACAACATTTCGTCCACGGGGTCCAAGGGTGACCTTCACAGCATCTGCGAGTGCGTTCATTCCGCGCTCGAGACCGCGACGGGCCTCTTCATTAAAAGCAATCATCTTTGCCATATTTTTATTTCTCTCTCTAACCTTTAACGATTATCACTCTAACCACCCGAGTGCTAATGCCAAATCTAGAGCAGGGGCGAAGGGTGGGGCAAATCGGTGTTGGAATTTGGGGTGTGCCCGCCGGCGAGTAACTGTTTGTTGCGGCGCGAGCGGTGGGGCCGCCCCAAATTCCCCTACAGAGAGCGGGCGTTTGTGCGGGCTTCGCGCAATCGGCGAAGTCGCTTTACGAGCATTGGCGATGCGAGCAGCGCATCATCGCGATCAATCAAGTTATTCAGCAGTTGGTAATAAGCCGGCGGCGTCATATCGAAGAGCTCTTTGATTGCGCTCTCTTTGGCCCCCGCAAACTTCCACCACTGACTTTCAAATCCCAAGATTTTTACTTCTAACTCGGTTAGAGATACCGCCTCGTTTTGGGATGCAATCTCTAAATTTTCCATGCTTAAATTATAGGAGAAAGGAGTGACAATTTCTTGGATTTAGCGGAAATTATTTCGCCTTTAATTGGGATTCGGCATAGTCTTTTCTGTTGGCGCTGCGGACTAAATTTGTCAGCATTCTAGGAAATATCAATACATGAAATGGTGAAACTGCAAACCAATAAAGATGGCCGCCAAGACCTCTTGGTGAATAAGTTGCATCCTGCGAAATTCTTCGCATTTTCTTGCCGGCAATTTCGAAATCTTCAATCTTAAATTCGAGCCAAGCCTTTCCAGGAAGAATCATTTCAGCATAAAGCTTCAATGAAACTCCAGATTCCAAATTCTCTACTCGCCAAAAATCGAGACTGTCACCAATTCGCAAAGTATCTGGGTTGCGACGTCCACGACGAAGTCCTACGCCACCAAATAACCGATCTATTACTCCGCGTGCCAACCAGAGAAAATCTGCGCCATACCAACCATTCTCGCCGCCGATTTGTTCGACGCTCTTCCAGAGATTTGTTTTTGATGTTTCAACAATTTTTTCACGATGATCGCGATAAATAGTTTCACCTGCCCAAGACGGATCGCTCTGTGCTTTCTGCCAAGGCGCTGTTGGTTGTGTTGCATCTGACCAACGTGATTCAACTTGGTTTTCAGTGGTCCTTGAAAGTGCTAATTCAATTGCCTGATTTACCTGTAGCAAACCTTCAGATGGTGGCGGAATTAATCCTGCGATACTTTTATCTGGATCAGCAACAACTTCACTAATTAATGAATGAACAAGTGGGCGAGCCAGTGCAGTAGGAACTGGTGTAACCAAACCAATCCATAAACTAGAGAGTGCTGGAGATAAAACTGGAACTTTAATAATCCAGCGACGACGTAAACCAGAAATTTTTGCAAACATTTGCATCATGTCGGCATAGGAAAGAACTGCAGGGCCACCGATATCAAAGACTCCGCTAACTGGTGTTTTAAGTGCGGCCGCACTTGATAAGTACCAGAGCACATCTCGAATTGCGATTGGTTGGGTGCGATTTGAAACCCATTTCGGTGTTGTCATAACTGGGAGTCGATGAGTCAAATGTCGAAGCATTTCAAAGGATGCAGAACCAGAACCAATGATTATGCCGGCACGCATTTCGATTACTGGCACTTTGCCACTTGCTAATTGGCGACCAGTGTTAGCGCGAGATTCAAGGTGTTGGCTGATCTTCTTATCGTTTGCAATACCGCCCAAATAAATTATTTGGCTAACCCCAGCCTCTTCTGCTGCGGTCGCAAAGTTGCGGGCCATTGCCGCTTCAATTTCGTCAAAATTCGATCCGAGATTTATTGAATGCAGTAAATAGAACGCAGTGTGAATTCCGGTTAACGCAGCCTTAACAGATACAAAATCATTTGCATTTCCTTGTGCAATCTCAACCTTGTCTACCCAACTTTGCCCTGAAATTTTATTCTTATCACGGACCATCACGCGCACTGCAAAATCTTGGCTCAATAACTGTCGAACTAATCGGCCACCAACATAACCAGATGCTCCGGTAACGAGGATTTTGCGCCCAGAATTTACTGGATTTGGATTATTGGCAGGCACGCTCATGGGTTAAACAGTAGACTGCAGACCTGATTTCGGAAACTCGAAATTAAATTATTTGGAAATGACAGAGGACCTTGATGATAAAGCGCCGCAAGCCTAGAGTCGTAATTCTTGGTGGCGGTTTTGGCGGACTAGCAACGGCCAAAGCACTTGGTGACAAGGCGGACATTACGGTTGTCGATCGCCATAATTACCAAACTTTTCTTCCTCTCCTCTACCAGGTTTCAACAGCGGGCTTAGCTGCCGACCACGTTGCATACCCAATCCGAGGTGCACTTCGTTCCTACAATGGCAAATTTAGAATGGGTAGCCCAATTTCGGTAGACCATAAGAACAAGACCGTTAAATTAGATAGCAGCGAAGTTTTACCCTTTGATCATTTAGTTGTTGCTGTCGGTTCTGTGACCGCAGATTTTGGAACTCCGGGAGTTAACGAATATGCACTCGGTATGAAGTCCATTCACGAGGCTTTAACTATTCGCGCCGAAGTTATGCGCCGCTTTGAAGATCTCTGTCGCTTTGAAGATGACACCAGACTTTCGATTGTTGTTGTCGGTGGTGGTCCTACAGGTGTAGAAATGGCTGGCGCACTTGCCGAACTAGTTCGTGGCCCATTAATGAATGATCAAAAACATGCTGCGCTTCATATCGACGTCTCTTTAATTGAGGCTGGACCAAGGCTGCTTCCAAGTTTTTCCCCAAGCCTTTCTGAAAAAACTAAGCAGGCTCTTGAAAAATTAGGAGTAATAGTTTTAGTTAATCATGCAGTTAAATCTGTAAAGCGCACCGAAATTAATTTAAAATCCGGTGAAAGGATTCCAGCCGAGGTAACTATTTGGGCGGCTGGTGTTAAAGGCGAACCAGTTGTTTCAAATCTATCTCTTCCATTAGATGGCAATCGATTAAGTGTTTACCCAACACTTGCAGTTTCAAATTATCCAAATATTTGGGGCGTCGGTGATGTTTGCGGCGCCAAATCTAAAGACGGTCGTTTCCTTCCAATGGTTGCGCCAGTTGCAATGCAGCAAGGGCGCTTCGTCGCCGAACAAATCTTGCGTCGGGAAAAAGGAATTGAACTAAAAGATTTCAAATATAAAGATAAGGGATCGATGGCAACTATTGGGCGACACAAAGCCGTAGTTGAAGTTAATAAAATTAGGTTCTCAGGGTACCCAGCTTGGGCAGCCTGGCTATTTTTACATCTCTTCTACCTAATGGGTGGTCGAAATCGAATTGGAACAATTGTGGATTGGTGCTGGAACTACTTCACTTTTGACCGCGGAAACCGCCATATTATGGATTCGGTCTAAGCAATGCTGAAGTTAAAACGTGGTTACATTGATTTACGTGGCCACCAAGTTTGGTCAGCGCAAGGAAAATCTTTTGGTAAAAAAACTGAATCAGTTTTGCTCATGCACGGTGGTTTAAGTTCAACCGAAAGTTGGGATTACACAGTTATCCCTGCTGTTCAAAGAACACATAGCATTTTTGCTTACGACCGTAGCGCGCATGGTCGCACTGGAAGTCGAGAAGGTTTTTATCATTTTGATTTCCAAACAAATGAAGCGATTGCATATATTGAAGATGTGATTAAGGGACCAACACATTTAATTGGTTGGAGTGATGGTGGAATTATTTCGTTAATGGTCGCGTTAAAGCGTCCAGATTTAGTTAAGTCAATTGTTGCTATCGGAACTAATTTTCATTATGACAGTGGCCTTACCTTGGTTGAAAGTGATCCAGAAATAGTTATAACCGAAGAGGATGCTGCCAAATTTGCCCTGCGATCACCTGATCCAGCACATATGCAAGAAGTAATTATTCGTAAAGCTTATGAAGTTTGGAATTCCGAACCCACAATGACAACTTCGGAGCTTTCTAAAATCAGTTGCCCAGTTCTTGTTTTAACTGGTGATGACGAACCCTTCTCTAATCAACACACTATTGAACTTTACGAAGCTATTCCAAATGCCAGATTAGCGATTGTTCCTGGAACTTCACACTTCGTTGTTAAAGAGAAGCCAGCTATCGTTCAACAATTAATTAAAGATTTTTATCACAATCTTGATTATCCAATAACTACTTGGCCCCGGCTGCGCAAAGAACAGACTGAAAAGTTAAATAACTCTTAACTC
>CAWURN010000105.1:0-9996 GCA_963924835.1 Candidatus Nanopelagicaceae bacterium
GAATTCGACATTATTTACGGAGTCGGAATCTCACGTGAAGGCTCGCTAATCGACCTCGGCGTTGAAGTCGGCGTCGTAAAGAAGGCTGGTGCTTGGTATACCTACGAAGCAGATCAGCTTGGTCAAGGAAAAGAGAATGCTCGTGCGTTCTTGATTGATAATCCTGATCTTGCAAATGACATCGAGAAAAAGATTCGCGAACATTACGTTCCAATCGTTGTTGATGCTGAACTAGTAGCTGCAATTGATGAAGCAACCGCTGAGGTTGATTTCTAAGAAATTGATTAAGATAAATTGAGTAATAGTAAAGAGATTGAGGCAGATCCCTACTCTTTCGCACTTACGACTGCGCACTATGCGTTGGCGCCAAGAGCGAAGAGTAGGGCCGAGCTTCATGCCCATCTCAAAAAGCGTGGTGTAGAAGATGAAATCGCAGTGGCAGTTCTAGATGAGTTAGAACTTCAAGGTTTGCTTAATGACCTGGAATTTGCGCAAATTTGGAGTGAATCTAGACAGCGCCAGAAGAAGTTATCAAAGCGCGCTATCGCTCAGGAATTAAAATTTAAAGGGGTATCTCAGGACATTATTGACGAGACCCTAGAGAACATTGATGATGAAGATGAATACAAGATGGCTTTCACCTTGGCAGAGCGCAAATATCGTTCCTGCTCACATCTCGATCATGATGTTGTTTATCGCAGGGTTCATGGCTTGCTCTCACGTAAAGGATTTAGTCATTCGATATCGGGTCGTATTATGCGTGAATTATTAGGAAGCAACGATAGATAAGTAAGATTGCTCTCGTGAACATCCAATTACAGGCCAGATCCTTTGTGGTTGAAACCTATGGCTGCCAGATGAATGCACATGACACCGAACGCATCTCTGGATTGTTGCTCGATGCAGGATATGTGCAAGCCCTTGAGGGAAGTGACCCCGATTTAATTGTTTTCAATACTTGCGCAGTTCGCGAAAATGCCGACAACAAACTTTATGGAAATTTATCTTTCTTAGCACCACGCAAGAAGAGTGACCCCAACTTCCAAATCGCTGTCGGTGGTTGTATGGCGCAGAAAGATCAAGAATCCATTATTAAACGGGCGCCTTATGTTGACGTCGTATTTGGAACCCACAACATTGGCTCACTTCCAACGCTGCTAGAACGGGCCCGAATTGAAGAAGAATCTCAAGTTGAAATTAAAGAGTCGCTAGAACATTTTCCTTCGACGCTACCTGCACGTCGTCATTCTGCATTTAGTGCCTGGGTTTCAGTATCAGTTGGCTGCAATAACACCTGCACTTTTTGCATAGTTCCTTCCCTTCGCGGCATCGAAAAAGATCGCAATGAAACCGATATTTTGAATGAGATTAAAGCCGTCGTTGATCAAGGTGTAATTGAAATAACTTTGCTCGGCCAGAATGTAAATGCATATGGTGTTGAAGTCGGCGATCGAGGTGCTTTTGCTAAGTTGCTCCGTAAATGCGGCGAGATTTCTGGGCTAGAGCGCGTTCGCTTTATGTCACCACACCCACGAGATTTCACTGATGATGTAATTGCCGCGATGGCCGAAACACCAAATGTCATGCCACATTTACATATGCCACTGCAATCGGGTTCTGACCGTATTTTGCAAGCGATGCGCCGCTCCTATCGGAGCGATCGGTATTTAGGAATTATTGAAAAAGTTCGTACCGCAATTCCGACATCAACAATTACTACTGACATAATTGTGGGATTCCCCGGAGAAACCGACGTAGATTTCCAAGCGACTATGGATCTTGTAAAGCAAGCTAAATTCTTAGCGGCATACACATTCCAATATTCAAAGCGGCCAGGGACTCCAGCGGCAACCATGCCAGATCAAATAAGTGGTTCAGTTATGAAAGAGCGCTACGACGCATTGCATATTTTGCAGCAAGAGATGTCACAAATAGTTAATGAACAAGTTCTTGGAACTGAACAAGAAATATTAGTTGCAGATTATGAAGGTCGTCGCGATGATGGCAAAGCTCGTATGACTGGTCGCACCAAAGACTTTAGGTTGGCACATTTTGCTGTGGAAGAATCAAATATGCCACGTCCTGGTGATGCGGTTATAAGCAAAATTAGTAAAGCTTCACCTAATTTTATTTTGGCAGAAGGTGCGCCAATCTCAGTTCGTAAAACTCTTGGTGGAGATGCCACTGAAGCCCGGAGTAAAGAGAGTGGTTCAACTGCAATTATGGTCGGCATGCCCACACTCTCGCAGTTAAAGGCTCGCTCTTAAGTTATGAGCAAGTTAGTAATTATTAGTGGCGCAACTGCTACCGGTAAAAGTGAATTAGCAATAGAAGTCGCCAAAGAAATTGGCGCCGAAATCATAAGCGCAGATTCGATGCAACTTTACAGAGGTATGGATATTGGAACTGCAAAATTAGCCATGGCAGAGCGCCAAGGTATAACTCATCATTTATTAGATCTGGTTGATGTAAAAACTGATGTAACTGTCGCTTGGTATCAAGAATTGGCTCGGGCGAAAATCGACGAATTGCGCGGTGCCGGCAAGAGCGTCGTTGTAATTGGTGGAACTGGGCTTTATATCAAGGCAATATTGGATGATTTAAATTTCCCAGAAACTGATCCAGAAGTCAGAGAAAAATTGAACCAAGAAGCCGAGAAAGTCGGCGGCGATGCAATGCATCAGAAGCTAGCCAAGTTAGATCCTGCTGCAAGTTTGGCAATACCAAAAGAGAATGTGCGTCGGGTTATTCGCGCGTTAGAAGTAATTGAAATAACTGGCAAACCATTTACCGCAATCTTGCCTCGCGAAGATTCAACAAAGTACCCAGATGCAATGCAATTTGGGTTAGCGATGAATCGCGAAAGCTTAGACATTCGAATTGATAACAGAGTTGCAAAGATGTGGGAAGCCGGTTTTGTAGATGAAGTTGAGGAATTAATAGATCAAGGAATACTTGAAGGTAAAACTGCTCAGGCAGCCATTGGTTACGCCCAAATTATTCGAATGAAGCATGGTTCCATGTCTCAAGAAGAGGCGATTGAAGATACGGCAAGGGCGACGCGGCAATATGCCCGCCGCCAGGAAACTTGGTTCAGCCGAGATCTTCGAATTACCTGGCTTAGCGCGACATCAAATCTTTCAGAGCGCAAGGCTTCGCTTCTACAGGCTATTCTCAAATCATGATTGGAACTTACGGACACGGTACCGAAAATGACTTTGTCTTAATTTTTGACCCTGAAAATGATTTAGATATAACTTCTGAACAGGTGCAGGCAATCTGTAACCGTAAAACTGGAGTCGGCAGTGACGGATTGATTCGCGTCGGAAAAGTAGATGGTAAATGGTTTATGGATTACCGCAATAGCGATGGTTCAATCGCGGAAATGTGCGGTAACGGAATTCGCGTGATGGCTAAGTATTTACTTGAGAAGGGCCATCAAGCATCTGGAATCTTTCCAATTAATACTCGCGATGGCATGAAATATTTATCAGTTCCAGAAACTGGTGACATAACAGTAAATATGGGACAGATACGTGAAGTATTTGGCGAGATTTCGGCGACTACAAATGGCCACACTTGGACTGGATATAACATTGATATGGGAAATCCACATGCAGTTGTCTTCGTGGAAGACATTAATGAAGTCGGTGACTTGTTAACCGCGCCAATAGTTGAACCAGCTGATGAATATCCAGATGGGGTAAATGTTGAATTTGTTCAGTTCTTGTCCAATGGCGAGTTAAAAATGCGGGTGTATGAACGTGGTGTTGGCGAAACTAAATCTTGTGGAACAGGAACCTGCGCAGTTGCACTTGCCGCGACTCTTTCAAAGGGAAAGCGTCTGCCATCGAATTGGATTATCAATCCACCGGGAGGTCGATTGAGTGTCGAAATTGATTCGCACAACAACGCAATTCTTACCGGCCCTGCAGTTTTAATAAATGACTTTGATTTGAGTAAGTATTTGTGAGTAATGACAAATTAGATATCGATGCGCTGCTTGCTGATTCAGCACGCGTTGCTGCCGAGTTCGATGCCGAAGAGAACAAAGTCGAAGATTGGGAGAGCAATCAAGCAGATCTGCAAGACCGGCAAGCACTTCGCAGAGTTTCCGGACTTTCAACAGAACTTGAAGATGTATCCGATGCCGAATACCGGCAACTTCGATTAGAGAAAGTTGTTTTAGTCGGTGTCTGGGTAGAAGGCACTTCGCAAGATGCCGAAAATTCCTTGAAAGAACTCTCTGCCTTAGCGCAAACAGCAGGCTCTGAAGTTATGGCTGGTCTCATTCAACGGCGTGATAAACCAGACCCCGCAACTTTTATTGGATCTGGAAAAGTTTTGGAACTTCGCGAAGCAGTTGTAAATAGCGGCGCAGATACTGTGGTTTGCGATGGTGAACTTTCACCAGCTCAACTACGTAACTTAGAAGGCAAAGTAAAAGTTAAAGTTATCGATCGCACTGCGCTAATTTTGGATATTTTTGCGCAGCATGCAAAGAGTCGTGAAGGTAAGGCGCAAGTTGAATTAGCCCAGATGACTTATCTTCTTCCAAGACTTCGCGGTTGGGGTGATTCACTTTCACGGCAGGCAGGTGGAATCGGTGGCCGCGGTCCTGGTGAAACAAAAATTGAAACCGATCGCCGTCGTATCAACGACAAGATGGCAAAATTGCGACGCGAAATCAAAGAGATGAAAACTTCTCGCGATACCAAACGTCAAGAGCGCCGCCGAAATAACATCCCATCAGTTGCAATTGCGGGCTACACAAACGCTGGTAAATCTTCATTAATGAATCGATTGACCGATGCTGGCGTCTTGGTTGAAAACGCATTATTCGCAACGTTGGACCCAACAGTTCGAAAAACTACCTCATCCGATGGCCGTATCTACACCTTGTCAGATACCGTCGGTTTCGTTCGTCACTTACCGCACCAATTGATTGAAGCTTTTAAATCAACTTTGGAAGAGGTCTCGGGCTCTGACTTAATTGTCCACGTCGTAGATGGTGCCCATCCAGATCCGCAGGAACAAATTCGCGCAGTGCGTGCAGTTATAAACGAGATTGGTGGTGGTGAAATTGCCGAAATTATTGCAATAAATAAGGCAGATGTTGCGCCTCCGGAAAAACTAATGCAACTACTTAGAGAAGAACCAAACAGTTTTGCATTCTCTGCGCGCACCGGATTTGGAATCGAAACTCTGGTAGCCGCTATTGAAGCCGCACTTCCTAGACCAAGAGTGGAAATCAAGACCATAATTCCTTTTAGTCGTGGTGATCTCGTGTCAGCAATTCATGAGCGCGGTGAAATTTTTACTGAAACTTATCTACCGGAAGGCACGTCAATACATGCGCTGGTCGATGGTTCGCTTGCAAAGATAATCGAAAATCTCAAATGACCGACAAAGTTATTGCCGCTATCAAAAGGGGTGAAGTTGTAATTCTTCCACTCGAACATAGTTATGTTTATGCTTGTGATGCTTTTAGTTTTGCAGCGGTAAATCGCTTACATCAATTACGAAATGATCCCCCTGGAATTGCGGCCCAAGTGATAGTTGGGAAGGTTCAGTTGTTAGGTGGTTTGGCACAAGGGATTTCTCCAGAAATTACAGAATTAGCCGAAGAATTTTGGCCGGGCTTGCTCACGTTAAATCTGCCACAGAACCAATCGTTGAGTTGGGATTTGGGAGATGGCGGCAACTTGTCTAATTTTGCAGTGCGGATGCCAGACCAAATAGCAACGCTAGAAGTCGTAAACGCAACAGGCCCCTTAGCAATTGCAGCTGCAACGTTGGCTGGTTCGGCTCCACAAACAAGGTTTGAAAATAGCAACCAACTTGAAGCACTGGATGTTGGCGATCTAGTGCCTGGCCCACTTTCAACGGTGGTATCGCTGGCGGGCGAGATTTTGGCCGTCACCCGTGTTGGGGCGGTCACATTAGAAGCCTTAAAGAAAGTCGCTCCGACAATTGAACTTGCCAACCAATAAGATTCGCCCATGACCGAAAAGAACAGCGAGGCCTTTTACGGCCCAGATTTCAGCGCCATGCAAGCGCAAGATCCAGATATTGCTGCAGTAATTCTTAGTGAATTAGTTCGGCAACAGAAAAATCTGCAATTAATTGCAAGTGAAAACTTTACTTCGCCAGCAATTCTTGCTGCTATGGGATCAACACTTTCAAATAAATATGCCGAAGGTTATCCCGGTAAGCGCTATTACGGTGGCTGCGAAGAAGTAGATAAAGTTGAAATTATTGGAATCGAACGGGCTAAATCTTTATTCGGTGCAGAGCATGCAAATCTTCAACCACATTCAGGTGCCAGTGCGAACGTCGCGGTCTATCAAGCATTTACAAAGCCAGGGGATAGCGTCCTGGCAATGTCACTTCCACATGGTGGTCACTTAACCCATGGCTCGAAAGTTAACTTCTCTGGAAAATGGTTCAACATATTTTCTTACGGTGTGCGTAAGGAAGATGAACTAATTGATTACGACGAATTACGAGATAACGCAATCACAAATAAACCAAAGATGATTTGTGTTGGTGCGACTGCTTATCCAAGCCTGATTGATTTTGAAACAGTTCGTAAAATTTGCGATGAAGTAGGCGCAATCATGTGGGTTGATGCCGCGCACTTCATTGGTCTAGTTGCCGGAAAGGCAATCCCATCTCCAGTTCCATATGCAGACGTAGTCTCCTTTACAACTCATAAAGTGCTTCGCGGTCCTCGTGGCGGAATGATTCTCTCAAAGGCAGAGCATGCCGCTGCAATTGATAAGGCAGTTTTCCCAGGTATGCAAGGTGGCCCAATCATGAGCGCAGTAGCAGGTAAGGCAATCGCACTAAAAGAGTGTGCAACTACCGAATATCAAACTTATGCAAAGAATGTAATTGTGAATGCAAAAGCACTTGCAGCAGATCTTGAAAAAGAGGGCATGCGTGCTGTTTCTGGTGGAACCCAAACTCACCTCGCGCTAATTGATATTAGATCTACGGGAGTGAACGGCAAGGTTGCAGATGAACGGTGTGGCGCATCTGGAATAGTTCTAAATAAGAATTCAATTCCTTACGATCCAGAAACTCCAGCTGTTACAAGTGGTATCCGTGTCGGAACTGCCGCAACCACAACGCAAGGCATGGGAACTGCAGAAATGACACAAATTGCATCATTTATCGCTCGTGCGATTAAAGATGGTGGCGATGAGAACAAAGCAAAAGCAATTCGAAGCGAAGTAAATGCTTTGACTGCAAAATTTCCAATCTACGCCAGATAGCAAGTTACGACAGTGCGCGAATTTCTTCTAACAATCGCATTCGCTGCTGCCCTTTGCTATTTAATTACGCCGTTCGTTAAAACTTTGGCGATGAAAGCAGGAGCATTTATAAACCTGCGATCTCGTGATACCCATACTGTTGTTACACCGCGTTGGGGTGGCATCGGTATGTGGATCTCAATGTCCATTACTTTCTTAGTAGTTAGTCATCTGCCACTAGTTTCAAAATCTTTTGGTCGCGAAGCAACCGGAATATTTCTAGCCGGAACTTTCATCATGATTCTTGGCGCTTTAGACGATTTGTATGATTTAGATTCAATCACAAAATTCGCTGGCCAAGCCGTTGCAGGTGGAATCCTTTTATTGAACGGAGTTCAGATTCTATGGATTCCAATAAACGGAATTTATATTTTGCCACCAAGCATTGGTCAGCTTCTCACTATTTTATTCGTAATGGTCGTCATAAACGCCATTAATTTTGTCGATGGTTTAGATGGGCTGGCCACTGGAATAGTTGCAATTTGTGCGATGGCTTTCTTCGGCTTCTCCTACTTACTTGCAGTCATAAATGGCCTAAATCGCGCTGGCGCACCTTCACTCATCACGGCAATAATTATCGGAGTTTGCATCGGCTTCTTGCCTCATAACTATCACCCAGCCCGTATCTTCATGGGCGATTCTGGTGCGATGCTTTTAGGCTTGTTGTTATCTGCCGCAGCAATAACTTTGACGGGACAAATAGATTTAAATGCGATTACTAATGAAGGTTCCAACAAAGTCTTACTTCCGTTGCTTCTGCCATTTAGTGTTCTTGCAATTCCACTTATCGATTTAGGTATGGCAATTATTCGTCGTTTACGCGCGGGGCGTTCGCCATTTGCTGCCGATAAGGAGCACCTGCATCACAAACTATTATCAATGGGAAATTCGCATCGGAGAACATCTGCGATTCTTTATTCATGGACTGCGATGTTTGCATTTCCAACTGTGGTTGCAGCATTTGAACCACTTTGGGTAGCACTAACCGTAGGTCTCGCAATCTTTATCTTTTCGCTCGCTTTAATTAGAAAGAGTTTGGTGCCAAAAAATGTCACAACAAAATAACGAAGTAGGACTCTGGCGAGGAGCACTCGTTCCCGCAGTCATAACTGCGATAGTTGCCATTGTTGCAGGAGTTCTAATTAGGGGAACCTCTGGATTGTGGGGAGCGCTTCTCGCTAGTGCAACTGTTATTCTTTACTTTTCTGTTCACTTATTAATCTCAAGGATTTCTACAAATTTGGATCCAATGGCAACGATGGCTTTGGCGATGTTCTCTTACTTTGCAAAAGTTATTTTGATGGGCGCCCTGCTCCTGGTTGTGACAAAGACAACTTCACCAGAAACAGTTGATCGCCCGACCTTTGCTATTGCAGCGCTATCGATCACAGCGGCCTGGTTGGCTGGAGAAATCAGGGCTTTCGTTAAGTTGCGCTTTCAACTCCCTTTGCCGCAAACTAAGGCTTCTCATCAGGGTTCGGCTACTGATTTAAAGTCTGGAGAATAATTATGGGTAGAGGCAACGAAGAGGGCGCCATGTGGTCAATTTTCGGCTATCTGCTTTCTGGACTGATTATCTGGGGCGGTATCGGTTGGGCCTTGGACAACTGGCTGGACAAGAATTTCTTCCTATTAGGGGGACTTCTCCTAGGAGCTGGCTCTTCGCTCTACCTAACTTGGCTTCGTTTCGGGCGCAATTAAGCGCTTTCAGTTTTGGTTTTGGGCGGACTCCTAATAGTGTTGCGCCGTATTCACGTTGCTTCCCAAAAGTTAACTATTTACAGGAGTGTTTGTGCGTAAGTTCGCGTTTGCTGAGAGTGGTGAAGGATTCGTCCCACCTAGCACCGCCGACTTCAATCTCCCACCTATTTTTGGAGATAACGAATTCACAACCAAACCCATTGCATTAGTTTTATTATCAGTAGTCCTGATCTCAGTATTTTTCATAATTGCATCTCGTAAAGCTGCAGTAGTCCCTAGCAAATTACAGTTTGCTGGCGAATCGGTTTACGCCTTCGTTCGAAATGGAATTGGCCAAGAAATCATCGGCCACGAATTCATGCGTTTTGTTCCATTTTTGTTTACGTTGTTTACCTTCATCATTACAAATAACATTTTTGGAATTGTTCCACTTCTTCAATTCCCTTCGATGTCTCACGTTGCCTTTCCATATGTTTTGGCTCTCATATCTTTTGGGGTCTTCCACTACGTCGGAATCAAGAAACACGGTCTTGGTAAATATCTAAAAGGCATTGCATTTATGCCAGGTGTTCCAAAGTTTGTTTATATTCTTCTTACACCTATTGAAATTGCAACCTTCTTCTTGGTTCGCCCATTAACGCTTTCGCTCCGTCTCTTTGCAAATATGTTTGCTGGTCACTTACTTCTTCTTGTTTTCATCTTAGGTGGCGAACATATGCTCAGCGGTGCAATCGGAGTGAAGTTAATTGCACCATTCGCATTCGCTTTCGGAATCGGAATGACTTTCTTCGAATTTATGGTCCAGTGCCTGCAGGCATACATCTTCACCCTACTTACAGCTTTGTTCATCGCCGGAGCATTGGCGGATGAGCACTAGTTTTAAAATTAATACCCACTTATTAGCTCCCGCTAGTAAGTAACACGAACAGAAAGGCAACACAATGGAAGGCACACTCAACCTGGTCGGTTATGGCCT
>CAWURN010000106.1:0-11004 GCA_963924835.1 Candidatus Nanopelagicaceae bacterium
AGCGCCAGCAAGTGTTGTTGCAACACCGTCAGCGAATAGTGCATTTCCCATCTGCTTATCAAGATCTTTTCCAGTCATTGCGGCAACTGCTTTAACGTGTCCAACGTTTTCAGCAATCAAAACAAGAACAACAGGGATGAATAGCAAGATTGCATTTGTCTCGAATGTTGGTGTTGTGAATGTTGGCATTGCAACCCACTTTGCAGCTTTTACGCCATCAAAGTTGATATCGCCGGCAAACGCTGCATAGGCATAACCAACAACAATTCCAGCAAAGATGCTGATTCGACCAAGGAAACCCTTAGCGACTGCACCAATTAGTGCAATTGCGGCAAGAGTAATGATCGCAGTGACAGGTGCTTGCTTGAAGTTATTGTTTGCAGCACTAGCAAGGTTTAATCCGATAATCATTACGATTGAACCGGTAACGATTGGAGGCAGGAGCCAGTTAATCCAGCCAATACCAACTGCGTTAACAACTAATCCAACTACAGCAAGAATCACACCGGTTGCGACAACGCCACCAAGTGCAACTGCCATTCCGCCATTGGACATTGCTGCTGCAATAGGAGCAAGGAATGCAAAAGATGAGCCCAAATAACTAGGCACTTTATTCTTGGTTAGGGCAAGGAAAATTAGCGTTCCAACGCCGGAGAAAAATAAAGTTGTGCTTGGCGGAAAACCAGTAATAATTGGTACCAAGAATGTTGCGCCAAACATTGCCGCAATGTGCTGAACTCCAACACCGATAGTTAGTGGCCAAGCAAGACGTTCGTCAGGCTTTACAACATCGCCGTCTTTAACTGATTTACCATTTCCATGAAGCTTCCAAGTTAAAAGTGACATTCACTTTCCTTCCGTTGCGTTTGGATACTGCGTTTGGATACTGCGTTCGAAACGGCCATAAAGGGTTCTATGACCACATATAGCCAGGGAAGGTTAAGAAAAAGGGTAAGTCGTTACGCGGTAGTAGTGATGTAACTACACGCGAGTTTCAGGGGTATTTTGAGGTGAGTTAAGCGTAGAACCCAAGAATTTATAGGTCTTGCTTGGGCTAAATAGATTCTGGATATTAAAGTGTGAAAGAAGGGTAATCGTCAGTTACCAAGATAACTGCGTATCCGTAGATTCGATTCCAAAATTCAATTGTGCCCAATACAAAATTGGCAATGCTCTCTGGATAGTTTCCAGTAGCACTCGTGATGATCCAAGCAAAAAAAGTAAGAACAAAAGCAATTACAACATAGACAATTCCGACTATATATAGCGGAATTGCGAATAGCCACTTAACTAGTGGCAATACGCGAGAAAGCTTTGCGCCGCCATCGATCTCTGGAAGTTCAACTTTGATATTTGGATTTGCCTCAATCGAAGGATATTCATCTGTTAATAAAAGTCCATATGCCGCAATACGAGCATTTAACTCCAACATTGCCTTGTTAAAACTTAGAACATAACTTGGATAAACACCACGAACCAATAATGCAAGTAACGCAGGGACAAAAAGTAAACCACCAAAGGATGCGCCAGCTTCGAATGATTGCGTAAATGAAGCGATATAGATAACTGCTGGAAAAATTAATAAGCCGCGGAAGAAAACGGTCTTACGATCACGATTTGTAAGTTGAATTTCAATTGAGGTCTCGACTTGGTTTGATGTGCTTTCGTATGAAACATTTGCACTGTTCATTTTTTCCTCTATTTTTTCTTGTTGTCTATCTCTTTGATCAACTTAAATTGACCATCGCCAAGTTGACCTTGATTTGCATACATTTCTAACTTTGCTCTTGTGTCTTCGATGTCCAGATTTCTCATCGTTAATTGACCAATGCGATCCGATGGGCCAAATGCCGCATCTTCGGTGCGCTCCATGGATAACTTATCTGGGTGATAGCTAAATTCAGGGCCAGTTGAATTAATAATTGAAAAATCATCGCCGCGACGCAATCGTATGGTTACTTCACCTGTGACTGCAGAGGCCACCCAACGCATAAGGGATTCACGCAACATCAATGATTGTGGATCTAACCAGCGGCCTTCATATAGCAAACGACCTAAGCGGCGTCCTTCGGCGTGATAATTCGCAATTGTGTCTTCATTGTGAATCGCACTTATCAAACGTTCGTATGCAATATGTAGAAGCGCCATTCCTGGGGCTTCATAAATTCCACGACTCTTGGCTTCAATAATTCTATTTTCAATTTGATCAGACATCCCAAGCCCATGACGGCCACCGATTTCATTCACCTTTTGCATAAGTGAAACGGCGCCAAGTTTCTCGCCATTTATAGCAACTGGGCGACCTTGCGAAAATTCTATTTTTACATCTTCGGTTGCAATTTTTACTGAATCTTTCCAGAACGCAACACCCATAATTGGATCCACGATTTCAAGTGAAGTATCCAAATTCTCAAGAGTTTTCGCTTCATGCGTTGCACCTAAAATATTTGCATCAGTTGAGTAAGCCTTCTCAACGCTATCGCGGTAAGGCAGTTTGCGAGTTGCAAGCCATTCAGACATTTCTTTGCGGCCACCAAGTTCAGTTACGAAATCGGTATCGAGCCAAGGTTTGTAAATTTTTAATTTTGGATTGGCAAGAAGCCCGTAGCGATAAAAACGTTCAATGTCATTGCCCTTATATGTTGAACCATCGCCCCAAATTGAAACGCTATCTTCGAGCATCGCGCGCACAAGAAGCGTTCCTGTTACTGCGCGACCAAGTGGCGTTGTGTTGAAATATGTTTTTCCACCAGAACGAATATGAAAGGCACCACAAGCAATCGCAGCAAAACCTTCTTCGACAAGCGCTTCTTTGCAATCTACAAGTCGTGAACCTTCTGCGCCATAAGCTTTTGCTCGATCTGGAACTGAGTCAATGTCTGGTTCGTCGTATTGACCAAGATCTGCGGTGTATGTAAATGGCACTGCACCTTTTTCACGCATCCAGGCAACCGCAACTGAGGTATCTAGGCCACCAGAGAAAGCGATTCCAACTCTTTCGCCGACCGGCAAGGATGCAAGGACTTTTGACATGCGGTAAGTCTAGGACATGCGGCGAGTGGGCCATAAACAATATCTAGGGTGCCATAAACAATTTCTATAAGTCTCGGAGATGCTGAGCGATTTTATTCGATTGAAAGAGTGAGAATCTCGCTAAGGGCCATTTTGCGGAGAGTTTCTAGTTGTGTGTCCATTAATTCGTGCAATTTTTTGATGTTTGGAATAGGACTAGATAGTTCAATCAATATGTCATCTATTTGTAAAATCGAGAGATTATTTGAACTAGTCAGATTCTCTAAATTTATTTGTGCGTCATTTAGGGTTAGAGCAATTGAGGTCTTGGAAATTTCTCGCACTCTAAAATTTATTGCATCTAAGGATGTCGCAGTAGTTACCTGATCTTTATTCTCGGTCGCTTTATCTAGAATCGAAAGCGAGCCAATTAGAATTTTGATGTCACTCAAGAGGTTATTTAGTGAGATGATTTTATTTGAATTGGACATCAGACAATCATGCCCGAGAATTACTCATTGCGGCAAGTCTTAATCTCAAATTCAATCGACTTTGCACTTGGTGGAAAGTTACCAACAGCTAACTTATATTCACACCTGCTTAGTTCGCTACTCAAATTTGATGATGATTTTATTTCCAATGTCAGTGCCCTAAACCATAATCAAACTATGCAAAAACAATCCGATAGTGAATGCTCTCCGATAAAACGATTTCTTGGAGAACGCATTGCTGAAATATTGCACCTACCAGCTGGAATCGAAATGGTTAATGAACTATGGAAGATTTCTCCCGAATCTTTAGATTACGCCGGCCGAGTTGATTATCTTGCGGCACTTGAAAAACAAAGCGGATGGTTCAATGTATGGATGCAAAATGCGATTGTCGTTGTCGCTGGGCACGAACCAAGCCGCGCTGATTCAATGTATTCAGGGGTTGATGACTCAGAGCGTGAAGAAATTGCCACTGCACTACGAATGTCTAGTTCTACTGCACAGGGCAGAATTGATGTGGCAAGAACACTTACCCAGTTCTTACCAGGAGCCACAGCAGCCCTTGCTATTGGTGATATTTCTCCTGCGCATGCGAATGTAATTGCTAGGGAGAGCGCCCAATTAATTCGACAAGGAGTTGCTCCAGAAGTTTTAAAGCTAATCGAAGATGAAGCGATCTCTCACGCCGAATTTCATACTCCAGCCCAAGTCGCTCATAAAGTCCGTTCTTGCATTGCGATGTTTGCGCCAGATCAATTTGAAGCAGCAGTTGTTGAAGAGAAATCTACGAGAAGAGTTTCTTATTATCCAAATGCGAATGGGATGGCGACAATCGTTGCTTTTTTACCAGCAGCAGATGCTCAGACAATTATGTTAGCCATTGACCGATTGGCTTATAAAACCAATGGAGTAGCCAAAGAAAAGCTTCGCGCATTCCAAGAAAAAAGTGGCTACCGGATGCGGGCAAATGCAGAATCTGCATACCCATCAACTTTACAATCTCCTTCTACTTCATATTCCTCTTCAACCAGCGATGTGGCTGATTTCAATCTTACGGATTTCAGTGCAGATTTAATGGATCCGATGGACGCTCACCGTGCCGATGCAATGACTGCAATTGCAGCGCTATTTTTAGAAACTAATGAAGATAAAGTTATGAATCATGGAAGGCCAATTACAGTTAACTTAACCATTGATCTTCCGACCCTTTTGGGTCTTAGTGAAAATCCAGGACAATTAAGTGGATATGGAGCAATCCCGGCCGCTGTTGCTCGTGAACTTGCAGCAGACGGTAAGTGGAGAAAATTTATCACTGACCCAACGACGGGCAATCTTCTAGATTTTGGTAGGGAAAGTTATTTGCCACCTCAAGCGCTTCGAGATTTCTTGCTCGCTAGAGACAGAACTTGCAGGTTTCCGGGCTGTAGAAGATCAGGAGTAAAAGGCGAAATTGATCATGCAATTCCGTGGGAAGAAGGTGGAGAAACTTCTCCAAGTAATCTCGGATTGCTATGTAAGAGGCATCACCAATTGAAAACTCATGGCGGTTGGAAACTAGAAAGTTTTGAAGATGGTTCCTGTGAATGGACCTCTCCTCTTGGAAAAAAGAGGTTCGTTCCGGCTCGGCCAATGGACGAAGTTGCCTAAATACTCATTAAACTAAAGAGGTGGAATCACTTGCTTTGCTTGTCACCATAATGATCTTAATTTCAATCTTGGGTGCCCCCATTGGTTTCCTTGTATTAAAGATTCCTACGAGTAAACCAACGACAACCATGTTTAAGAAATTAATCTCATTTATGTTTACCTTGATTGGCTTTATGGTCGGCACATCTATTTTGCTTACGGGACCAGCGGTCGGCGGATTGTTGCTTGCATTGTTTTCAATTGGTGCAGCCATTTTTGTGTTCATAAAAATATGGCGCGATAAAACTTATTGGGAACATTAATAGTTAGTAATTTATAACTCAAAGCATGGTGGAGGTGCCGGGAATCGAACCCGGGTCCTCTAGAGCAAAATCAGGGCTTCTACGGGCGTAGTGTTCTAGTCGCTTTCTCAGTCCTGACTCTCACAAACACATGTAGTCAACGAACTCAGTTACAGATTTATTTCCCCAACAATGTCTGTAACACCATTATCAAGTGAGCTCTCTAGCGACGCTAACATCCAAGCCGAGAGCACTCTTGGGTTAACGGATTCACTTACCGCTTATGCAGCGATAGCGAAATCAGTGCGATTTGCATCTGCACTTATGTGTTGCACGGGTTTCATGGTTTACGAGATCATCCCGGCTTCCTCGGCCCGCTTCACCTGAATCAACCGCTAAAGTCGAGACCGTTCACCCCCATGATGGTTGTGGAACATGAAGCTTTTACTTTTCTATATTAAGTTTTTTCCAATCCAGCTGATTTTCTCTTTTGATAAATCTACTGGAGGGGTAATTGTAAAGCGTCGCTCTGTTTAAAGATAATTGCCACCTATAATTTAGATTTACCCTCTGAACTTGCGCTCGGATTTGCACCCATCGCTACAAGTAACAAACAAAACCTCTACCTAGCGCTCAGATTTACCCGAAGCGCGTCTGGATAGCTCACGAGTAATTTCACGATTCGCTTGTTTCTCCATAAGTGTGGCCCGTTTATCATGGGCTTTCTTTCCTTTAGCGAGGGCTAATTCTATCTTCGCAATTCCATCTTTGAAATAAATAGAAAGTGGCACAAGTGTAAGACCGCCTTGTTTCGTGTCAGCAGTCAATCTTTCAATCTCCTTCTTGTGAAGAAGTAATTTACGTTCTCTTCGTGGTGTGTGGTTATTCCATGTTCCTTCTGTGTATTCCGGAATATGAACACCGCTTAACCAGAGTTCGCCATTGTTTACCATTGCGAAACCATCAACAAGTGATGCTCTTCCTGCTCGAAGCGATTTAACTTCAGTTCCACTTAGAACAATTCCACATTCAAAAACTTCTTCAATGAAGTAGTCATGGCGAGCACTCTTGTTTTGCGCAATTAATTTCTTGCCTAGTTCTTTAACCATATTGACCACCCCATTTCGAAATTGATTTAATTTGCATTGCTAAGGATACGCGGGAAATACACTTATCTTTAACTAACGAGGCTGCGTAACTTGTTTATTGGGCCGAGCTATTCGTTACTTATTGCGGATAAGCCGCTTAGAACTAGTAGAGCTTTATAGATTGAGTCATTTTCGGGAACAAGTAGATCAGGGGCTATTCCAACTTGATCTATAACTCTTCCACTAGGAGTGCGATATTTACCAATCGTAATTTCTAGTTTTGAGCCGTCTGTTAAATCAATTATTTCTTGAACCGTTCCTTTTCCGTAACTTTTTTCACCAAGAATAACGGCACGGTTGCGATCCTGAAGCGCCCCTGCAATTACCTCCGCAGCGCTGGCTGTTGACCTATTAATCAAGACGGTCATTGGCGCGGAATCGGATTTCTCTTTGATTGACTCCAAAACAACTTCCGAATCATTTTTTCTGGAGTAGGAAACTATTGTTCCTTCAGTTAGAAATAGTGAAGCCACATCAACAGCAACATTTAACAATCCGCCAGGGTTATCTCGTAAATCTAGAACGATTCCATTCGAATGGGGGAACTTGAGTAGTGCGGCTGCTACGTCACTCGCAACCGAACTCGAAATCGAAGAAATCTGAATGTATACAACTTTTTTCGCCAGTTGATACGCGACAACATCACCATTCAAAATCGATTCGCGAACAATTTCTAACCTTATGGAATCTTGATTGCGCTCTAAAGTAATTTGTAACTTAGTGTTTGGAACTCCTCGAAGTGCTGCGATTGCTGTTGCAATTGAGGCGCCATCCATGCCAACGCCATTAATATCGACAAGAGCATCTAAGACTTTAATCCCAGCTTTTGCTGCTGGCGAATTTTGCTGAACACTTGAAACTTCAAGAGTTCCCGATTTATTTTTACGCAACCAAATCCCAATTCCGCTATAGCGTCCTTCGAGGGTTTGGTTTAAATATGTTGCACTTTCTTGTGGAAAATAATTTGCCCATTGATCACCAGAAGCTTTTAAAGCACCTTCGATAGCTGCGCGCTCTAAATTGCTTCGCTTGAGGGGGTTTGGGTTCTTCGTCAAAATTTTAGATATTGATTCTTCGACCGGGGATTCATTTCTAGATTTGCCAACATAATCGCCAATTGCAAAAGATAAAATGATTGCAAATAAAACAATCGCGGCAGTTGCGTTAAATCCTGCACTTCGAATGCGTGAAAGGACGGATTGCCATGGGGAAAGCATCTGCGAATTCTGCTAGTAAAGGATGAAAATGGCAAAGTTGCGCGTTATAAAGCTTAGATACAGTTACACCTTCAGATATTTGCGCAATGTCACGATCGAAGCCACGGTCGAAACTAAGAATCCCGTTAACAAAAGTATTCCTGAAGCAACTCGGACATCAGACCAAGTGAAGAACTTCGTGAAACTTAACAATGGTGCGATTCTAGAATCAACTAACAATTTAAAAGCGGACAATAATCCAGTGGAAAATATCCAACCTACAATCGCAGAGAAAATTCCTTCGAGTAAAAATGGTAACTGGATAGAGAAAGACGATGCACCGACCAATTTCATAACGCCTGTTTCACGGCGACGATTAAACGCTGCAATTCTTAATGTATTACTTATTAATAACGCGGCAGTAAGCACGCTAGCAAGTCCTATCGCAAGTGCGCCATCTCGAAGCACCGCTAATAACTTGAAGAATTTTTCCAAAATACTTCTCTGGTCTTGAACTGAATCAACTCCGGGCCTTCCAGAAAATGCACTTTGCATTACAGCAAATTGTGTCGGATCTTTCAATTTAACTCGATACGACTCTGGCAATTGATCCTGAGTTACGTTTTGCGCAATCGCTGATCCCTTAAATCTTTCTTGAAAACGCGTGAAAGCTTCAGATTGTGATTCATAATAAACTGTTTCGACAACTGGGAGAGCTTCAATATCCATCTTTATTTGGTCACGCTGTTCTCGTGAGACTGGACCACTTGCGCATGATGGTGATTCTGAAAGTGAACCACAAAGAAATACAGATACTTCAATTTTGTCATACCAATAATCTTTCATGACTCGCACTTGGGAATTGGCAAGAAGGCCAATACCAAGAAGTGTTAGAGAGATAGCAACAGTAATCATTACTGCAAATGTCATTGTTAAGTTTCGGCGCAGACCGATTCTTACTTCACTAAAAAGAAATCTAGCTCTCATAGTTTGCCCCTATCCCGCATATCCATAAACGCCACGAACTTGATCACGAATTACATGTCCACCCTCGAGTTCAATAACGCGCTTTCGCATTGAATCTACAATTTTTGAATCGTGCGTAGCCATAACAACCGTTGTTCCTTCACGGTTAATCCGGTCAAGTAGTTTCATAATTCCGACGCTTGTTGCTGGGTCTAAATTTCCAGTTGGTTCATCTGCAATCAAAATTGCTGGTCGGCTTACATAGGCCCGTGCTATCGCCACACGTTGTTGTTCGCCACCTGATAATTCAGAAGGTTTGCGATCTGCCTTCTCTTCAAGGCCTACAAGTTCTAAAACTTCCGGGACTTCTCTGTTAATTTCCTTCTGAGAATATCCAAGAACGTGAAGAGTGAATGCAACATTTTCGAACACAGTTTTATTTGGAAGTAATCTAAAGTCCTGGAATACGGTTCCAACTTGACGGCGAAGTTCTGGAATTTTGTGCGCCGATAATGTATTCAATTCTTTTCCGGCAACAATAATTTGGCCTGTCGTTGGTCGCTCTTCCCGAAGGACTAGACGTAGGAATGTTGATTTTCCAGAGCCAGATAGTCCGACCAAGAAAACAAATTCGCCCTTTTTAATATCAATATCGACTGAATCAAGAGCAGCGTGGTCTTGCTTTGGATACATTTTGGAAACGTTTTCAAAACGAATCATGATCGCCTCCTTATAACTTACGCTCTTCAGGTTGGTGCGCGATACATATCAAAATATGCTTTTACGCACTAGGCCTATGTGGGAAGTTTAGGCAGAAATCACCGCTCAGGCTCGGAAATACGCGCGAAAATGCTGAAAGATTTTTGCTCTTTACGCGTAATTAAGTGTGATCTTTAATTGCATTTGCTAATTTTTTGATACCTACATACTAATCAGTGCTTTTGCGCCATTTAATCCCGGCTTCAATAAAGCCATCTATCTCGCCATCTAGTACTGCGGAGGGATTTCCAACTTCGAAATTAGTTCGTAAATCTTTAACCATTTGATACGGAGCTAATACATAAGAACGCATCTGATTGCCCCATGAACCAGAGTTGTCACCTTTTAACGCATCTAAACGTGCTCGCTCTTCTTGGCGACGACTTGCTAATAATTTGGATTGTAAAACGGCCATTGCTGTTGCTTTGTTCTGGATTTGAGAACGTTCGTTCTGACAGGAAACAACAATGCCAGTTGGCAGATGTGTAATTCGAACCGCAGAATCTGTTGTGTTAACTCCTTGACCACCTGGTCCAGATGATCGATAAACATCAACGCGTAGTTCCTTTTCATCAATCACAATGTGATCGCTCTGTTCCACAACTGGCACTACTTCAACACCAGCAAAAGATGTGTGGCGGCGAGATTGTGAATCAAATGGTGAAATACGAACCAAACGATGCGTACCTTGTTCCACTGAGAGAGTGCCATATGCATAAGGTGCATAGACCCTAAAAGTCGTTGACTTAATACCGGCTTCTTCGGCATGTGAAGTTTCTAGAACATCAACTTTGAAGTCGTGGCGTTCGCAATATCGCAAATACATGCGCATCAACATTTGAGCCCAGTCGGCCGCTTCAACTCCGCCCGCTTCAGAGCGAATAGTTATTAAACAATCTCGATCATCATATTCGCCACTCAATAGCGTTTGAACTTCTAATTCACGAATTGCACGCGTGACATCATCTAATTCATTTCCGGTATCAGCGACCGCGCTCGCATCTTTTTCGCCCTGTGCTAATTCCAAAAGCAATGGGATATCTTCAAGTCGTCGACGAATTGTGTTCGATTTATTTAAGGTCGCCTGAACCCGAGAAAGCTTGCTTGTTACTACTTGAGCTTTTTCAGGGTCATCCCAAAGGTTCGGTTCACTTGCTTCGGCTTCCAAAGTTTTGAAATCTGCTTCCAATTTGGGCAGATTCAATACTTGTTCAATAGCCGAAAGAGTTACGCGTAATGCGTTGACTTCTTCCAAATATTCGCGGGCTGCCATGGGTCAAGCGTAACGGCATTTTAAATCTGTTTTCGTGTGCAATAGAGTTTTCCCAAGATTACAAAAGGAGCCCAGATGAAGATCACAGATTCGTTCTATGAGAAGTCTAGAAAATCTGCTGTTTGGTTGCTCCGCCTCGAATCATTGATTCTCATTGGGCTTGTTATTTACTTGCTTCTTGCAACTATCTTTTCGACTGCAACGTGGCCATCGGCGCTGATAGGTGAGATT
>CAWURN010000107.1:0-26134 GCA_963924835.1 Candidatus Nanopelagicaceae bacterium
GCAAAGTAGCTCGTGCACTAAATCAGGAATCTGCCCTTGGCGCGATGTTGGATCCTGCAATTGATCGTGCATACATAGCCGCTACGGTTATTGCCCTAGTTATAAAAGATGTGGTTCCGCTTTGGATGTTACTTTTATTAATCGGTCGAGATCTTTGGTTGGCCCTTATCCTCGCAATCAAGCGACGTCTGGGGACAGGGGTATTTGAAGTTAGCTTTCTCGGCAAAACCGCAACCTTTAATCTCTTATATGCGTTTCCTTTTCTTTTAGTCGCTGGAGATTCTGGAATTGGTGAAATCTTCTTCATAGGAGGTTGGGGTTTCGCAATTTGGGGCTTGGGTCTATATTTGGTCACCGCTTTGCAATATACATACGTTGCATTTGCGGAGTTCAGAAAAGTTTGACCGCCAGTTATTATTTCTAGTTCAACAGGAGAATTGATGTCACTTATTCCACAAGAATTGCAATACACGAAGGAACATGAGTGGGTGGCCACAACTGCGATAGGGAACGTTTATAGAATTGGTATTACAGATTTCGCCCAAGAAGCTCTTGGTGACATTGTGTATATACAACTCCCAAAAATTGGTCAGGAAGTTGTAGCTGGGAACGTTTGTGGAGAAATTGAATCAACTAAGAGCGTCTCTGAAATTTACTCGCCTATAACCGGAAAGATTTCCGCAATCAATTCGACTCTTGATGGTGCGCCCGAAGGAATCAACTCGGATCCCTATGGGATTGGTTGGATAGCGGAAATTGAAGTCACTGGTGAATTTCCTCAGCTCTTAAGTTCCGGAGATTACGCGAAACTGACGGCTTGACCCACCCGCGAACTCCCAATAGTGTCATCCTTTAGTTGAACCTAAAGGTTCTAGGGTTGGAGATGGGGATTATGACGAAGCCGCCCGGCAAAGACGAAAAAAACTCTAATACTCCTGATCCAACTACAACGCTCAATATTTCATCATTGAGATCTGTCCCAGATTTTGTTTCAGAGCAGTCGCTTATCAATTCTCTCAGTTCTGAAGAATTTAATGTTTTAAAAGACCTGCCTCACGATTGTGGGATGTTGATTTCATTAGCTGGACCAGGAAAAGGTGCGCGCTTCTTGTTAGATATCGACTGCGTAACAATAGGCAGAGATTCGGCAAGTGAAATATTTCTTGATGACGTTACGGTTTCGCGCAAGCATTGCCAAATTCTTAGAAAGAAAATAGGAACAAAGACAGGTTTTGAAATTGAAGATCTGAAGAGCTTAAACGGAACATATGTAAATGCGATCTCCAAGGTCAATACTTCCCTAAACCACGGTGATGAAGTGCAGGTTGGTAAATATCGGTTAACTTTCTTTCGCCCAGTAACTGGGCTGAGAACAAATGAAATCTAACAAGGGGAGAATATGAGCGTTCCAGCGCGTGCCTATTTAAGCATTGGTGAAGTTCTGAGTAAGTTGCGAACTGAATTTTCAGATATAACAATCTCAAAAATTCGTTTCTTAGAATCTGAAGGACTTATAGAACCCCAACGCACGCCATCTGGATATCGTAAGTTTACCAATATTGATCTAGAAAGACTGCGCTATGTTCTTGCAGCGCAACGCGATCAATATTTGCCGCTTCGTGTAATCAAAGAAAATCTTGATGCTTTAGATAGAGGACTAACTCCTTCGCTTTCACCAGGTTCACCGGCGGCGCCGAGACTGGCTACCGTGGATGGCGAATTCGCTCCATCGAATTTTGTCCACGATAGTCAACTGCGACTTTCTAAAGAGGAGCTTCTTGAATCTTCTGGCTTGCTTGAAGCCCAACTGACACAGATTGAATCATTTGGATTGATTGAGATTAAGGGTCGCTATTACGACGCAGATGCACTTGCAGTTGCAAGAGCAGTGGCCGAAATGTCTTCATTTGGAATTGAAGCCAGACACCTTCGCAGTTTCAAGACAGCCGCCGATCGCGAAGTAGGACTTGTTGAGCAAGTTATAACTCCGTTATTGCGCCAAAAAGGTACAGAAGCCCAAGCAAGGGCGGAAGAAGTTCAACGTGAATTAGCTTCGCTATCAATTCGACTTCATGCAGCGTTGGTGGCTTCAGGCCTACATCGAAGCAAGTCGTAATAGCCGTAACTAGAAGCAATTAATAATGGAATCACTTCGTTTGGTTGATGTCGTAGGCGTTCGTGTTGAGATGCCTTCGAACCAGCCGATAGTTTTGTTAAAGGAAGTCAGCGGAATTAGATATCTGCCAATTTGGGTAGGGGCTACTGAAGCAACTGCAATAGCTTTCGCCCAACAAGGGTTAACCCCGCCAAGACCTTTGACGCATGATTTGATGAAAACAATTATTTCGGATTTAGGTTCAAAGGTGGAATCGGTGAATCTAACTCATCTCGCGGATGGGGTTTTCTATGCGGATGTGATTTTGACTGGTGGAAACCAGATTTCTGCCAGACCGAGCGATGCGATCGCATTGGCGCTAAGAAGTGGTGCCTCGATTTATGCCACCGAAGAGCTATTTGTCGCCGCTGGGATAGAGATTCCAGACCAAGCTGACGATCAGGTCGAAGCGTTTCGAGAGTTCTTGGATCAGATAAACCCCGAGGACTTTTTAGGCTAAACCTAAAGGGGAACTTCAGGGTTGTGCGTGTCGGTCGTTGCCCAATCTCAGTATCAGAACTAATCTTCTCTCAAATCCGATAAGGATCTTCCCCCATAGAAGTGAGTTTCAAATGTCACAAGTGACTGATCCTTCGACACCTGAAATAGGTTACCGCGGAGCAACTGCCTGCGTGGCGGCCGGAATTACTTATCGTCAATTGGATTATTGGGCAAGAACTAATCTCGTAGAACCAAGTGTTCAAGGCGCAAGTGGATCTGGTTCACAACGTTTATATGGATTCCGTGACATTTTGGTATTGAAGATAGTTAAGCGTTTGCTTGATACAGGCGTTTCTCTACAAAACATTCGTTCAGCGGTCGATCATTTACGATCCCGTGGCGTTCAAGATTTAGAGCGCATGACGCTAATGAGCGATGGCGCAACTATTTACGAATGTGCAAGTGCCGATGAGATTGTTGACTTACTCCAGGGTGGTCAAGGTGTTTTCGGGATTGCAATCGGCAAAGTTTGGAGTGAGGTCGAAGGTTCGCTAGCAACACTCCAAGGCGAGAATGTTTCGACAGGAGAAAGTGTTGTGAGTGGTTCTACAATTGGCGCAGTAGGTGACGAACTTTCTGATCGCAGAAAACGTAAACTAGCTTAGTTTTATCCTTCCCCAAGGATTAGGAGTTAACACTCCATAACTTTAGGGGAGAGCTTTGATGAGTTCGGTTCGTTTGAATTTCGCTGACAGGCACATTGGGCCGGATCAAGCGCAGATCAATTTCATGTTGCAAGAGTTAAATGAAAAAAAGCTCTCTGACTTTATTGCCAAAGTTGTTCCAGTAAATATCGCACTTACCGAAAATATTTCTAATAGTCTGCCAGAAGCGGTCTCGGAAGTTGCGGCGATAGCGGAATTGCGTGAACTTGCTTCTGAGAACAAAGTCGTCAAATCTTTAATTGGATTGGGTTATTACGGAACAATCACACCACCAGTTATTCTGCGCAACGTTTTAGAGAATCCGTCTTGGTATACCGCTTATACGCCTTACCAACCTGAAATTAGCCAAGGGCGATTAGAAGCAATCTTTGCATTCCAAACAGTCATTACAGATTTAACTGGATTGCATGTTGCGAATGCCTCAATGTTAGATGAAGCTACTGCAGCGGCGGAATCCATGACACTTGCTCGACGAGTGTGGCAAGGCGCTGATGAAGCTGTGTTTCTTGTAGACAAAGGTTTGCACCCACAAATTCGTGCAGTAATCGCAACAAGAGCTACGCCTTTAAATATTGAAATAATAGAAATAAACCCAACTTTAATAGATCTTGCAACAATTAAATTGCCGATCTTTGGCGCTGTTTTCGCGCAAATCTCCAGCGATGGCGAAATTGTGGATTTAGCTGAATTGATTGCGCAAGTTCACGCAAAATCTGCTTTGGCGATTGTTGCAGCAGATCTAATGGCGCTAACTCTCTACAAAACACCACAGGAAATTGGTGCGGATATTGCAATTGGTTCAGCGCAACGGTTCGGTGTTCCGATGGGGTTTGGGGGACCGCATGCCGGTTTCATGGCTGTTCGAAACGGACTAGAACGTTCATTACCGGGGCGACTTGTTGGTCAAAGTTTGGATTCGCATCAGAATCCAGCTCTTCGTCTGGCTTTACAAACACGAGAGCAACATATTCGTCGTGATAAAGCAACATCTAATATTTGTACAGCGCAGGTACTGCTCGCAGTTATGTCTGCGTTTTATGCAATGTGGCATGGTCCTCAGGGATTGAAAGAGATTGCGGTAAAGATTCGGGCAAGTGCGCATACAGTCCGTGATTCACTTCTCGCCTCTGGCTTCGCAGTTTCTGAAGGTGAGATATTTGATACATTCCTGATAAGAAAAGTTGATGCAGATACAGTCGCTAAATCGTTCCTCAAATCTGGTTACAACATTCGCATAAAAAGTGAATCAGAGATTGGTTTAACTTTTGATGAAACTTTCACAACACAAGATTTGGAAGCTATCACATCAATCTTGAAAGCCACTTCAAAAATTGATGCGATTGCGCCAGTTTCAAATAGCTTTGCACGCAGTAGTAGATTCCTTGAGCACCCAATCTTTAATTCATACCATTCCGAAACTGCAATGCTGAGATATTTACGTAACCTTGCAGACCGGGATTTAGCGCTTGACCGAACTATGATTCCACTTGGCTCCTGCACGATGAAGCTTAATGCGACGACGGAAATGATCCCGGTAACCTGGCCAGAATTCTCAAACCTTCATCCATTCGCGCCGAGAGAACAGAGCGCTGGAATGCGTAAGCTCATTGACCAACTTTCGCAATGGTTGATCGAGATAACTGGATATGACGCAGTTTCTTTGCAACCGAATGCGGGCTCGCAAGGGGAGTTCGCTGGGTTGTTGGCGATCCGCAATTATTTGGATGCCAAAGGCGAGCAATATCGAAAAATTTGTTTAATCCCATCCAGTGCGCACGGAACTAACGCAGCAAGCGCTGTAATGGCGGGAATGTCAGTTGTGGTTATTGCTTGTGATGAACAAGGCAACGTTAGTGTCGATGACATAAAGTCGAAGATTGCAGAATATGAGGGTCAATTAGCAGCGCTTATGGTTACTTACCCATCCACACATGGAGTTTTTGAATCAGCAATTAGTGAAATTTGTGGATTGGTTCATGATGCTGGGGGACAGGTCTATGTTGATGGCGCGAACTTAAATGCGCTAGTTGGTCTCGCAAAGCCCGGAAAATTTGGTGCAGATGTTTCGCATTTAAATTTGCATAAAACTTTCTGCATTCCACATGGTGGAGGTGGACCGGGAGTTGGTCCGGTCATTAGCAAGTCACATCTTGCGCCTTATCTTCCTAATCATCCGTTAGATGATTCATGTGGACCAGGGACGGGCCCAGGACCAGTTAGTTCCGCACCTTTTGGTTCAGCAAGTATTTTGCCAATCTCATGGAGTTACATCCGAATGATGGGGGGAGATGGGCTAACTAAAGCAACTCAGGTTGCAATTTTGTCTGCAAATTACTTGGCAGCGAAGTTAGACCCACATTTCCCAGTTCTCTATCGCGGAGCGAACGGATATATCGCCCACGAATGCATTATTGATTTGAGAACTATTACGAAAAATACTGGCGTTACAGTCGATGATGTAGCGAAACGCTTAATGGATCATGGTTTCCATGCCCCAACTGTTAGCTTTCCAGTAGCAGGAACGTTAATGATTGAACCGACGGAATCTGAAGACTTGAGAGAGTTAGAAAGATTTATCAATGCCATGGTCTCGATCAGAGCGGAAATTGCTGATATTGAAGCTGGCGAGTTAACTATCGAAGAGTCACCTTTAAGGTTTGCTCCGCACACAAGCGCTGACTTGCTACGTTCGGAATGGAATCGTAAATATTCTCGTGAGGTTGCTGCATTTCCATCTGGTTTAAATACTGAAATGGGTGCCATTGGTAAATACTGGCCAACTGTTGGCCGCATAGATGGCGTATACGGGGATAGGAACTTGGTTTGCTCGTGCTTACCAATCTCGGAGCTTGCGATTAACTAGGGAAGTTTCTTGTATTCTGACATAATGTAGATTATCGGCGATAAGTCCTAGAAAGTACCCGCTTGATTCCATTCTTGGTAATGAACTTCAGGGCTTCAATAGCTATCCAGCCGTTCATTTTCGACTTCCCATTAGTTCTTTCTATGAAGGTTATTGGGACTTGTATCGCTTCGGCTTTTGCAATTTCTGCGGCCATAGCCATTTCTATTTGAAAACAATATCCCGTCGCATTCATCTCTTTGAAGTTGATTGAATCCAGAAGTTCAGCGCTATAAATACGGAAACCGCCAGTTAAGTCATCGAGATTGATGCCCAACGCTAACTTTGCGTATTTAGTTCCTGACCTTGAAAGTAATTGGCGAAATTTCGGCCAGTTAACAACGCTGCCACCCGGCATCCATCGTGTCCCCAAGATTATAGATTTCTTCGATGTGCTCGATTCCATTGCCAAGAACATTGCTGGAAGATCTTCAACGCGGTGCGAGCCATCCGCATCCATAGTTACGACGTGAGTATATTTTGAATCTCCCAATACTTTCAAAATACCCGCCCTATAAGCCGCGCCCAGACCATCCTTATGTGGGCGTCTCATGACATACACCCAAGATAATGCTTTTTTTTCAACGATCTCTGCCGTCTTATCTGGTGAATTATCATCAATTACTACTAAATCAAATTTATACTCTGATTCGCTGCGGAAATTAGTTAATTGTTCAAGTAGCTCGAGAATTGATGCTGCTTCGTTATAAGTTGGAACCAAAATCACTAACCGATTCATCGTAGTAATCGATTAATCAGTGTTAGATGGTTGGTAAGTTTCAAGTCTCCAAGGAGAAAAGACTTCTCGTTTTCGGAGGTTCTCTTTGTCACCCGACCATTATTATCGATAAATGCCGAGATTCCAACGGTTGAGACGCTAAGGATATATCGGGAATGCTCAACCGCTCTAATGCGAGTTATAGCAAGTTGTTGAGCGCTCTCGGGAGTATTAGCAAATGTTGCACTATTAGTTTGGACTATAAGTGCGCCTGAATTTCGTGCCATATCTCGAACCAAATTATCTAAAATAATTTCATAACAAATGACTGTACCTATTTTCTTTCCATTGATTTCGTGCACGATACGGCGATCTCCCGGAATGAAATCAACAACCCGCTTCGCCTGCGGGCTAAGAAATTCCGCAATCTTGCGGAACGGCATGTACTCTCCAAATGGGGTCAACCCTCGCTTAACATAGGCACTTTGGCGTATACCTTCCTTCGAATACAGAATTGATGCATTCTCAGGTGAGCCATTATTTTGTTGAACAACACCTGCAATCAAAGGCGAATTGAAATCTTTTGTAAGCGAAGTTATATCCGCCGCGACATCGGGGTAAAGCCTAGGATCTATGTCGATGGCATTTTCGGGCCAGACTATTGCATCATATTTTCCTCGTGAAAATTCTCGCGTCGCATCTCGGTGCAGGTCGAAAACCGCTTTTGCTCGCGAATTGAAATCCAGCCCTACTTCGGGGGTGTTCCCCTGAATAGCAAGCAACCGGATAGAACCACTCCCCTCAGGATTAGTAGGAAGAAAATTTACGGCAAGAAAAATCGCAATGATGAAAACAAAATTTTTTGAACCAAACTTTGCCGAAAGAACGGCGATTAAGATCGTCATCGCTGAGAGCGCTAAGACACCGCCAAGGGAGACGATCGGCAGGATTGGGGATTCCACTTGACTAAAAGCAACGCGAGTCCAGCCGAAGCCCCCAAATGGAATGCGTGAACGCAACTCTTCCATCACTAGCAAAGTTGTCGCGCTCCACCAGAGGCTTCGGGTTTTTGAATAAATCCAGCCGATTGGAAGATAGAAAGTGGCTTGCAGGAGTGCCAACAGCAGCCACGGGAGTGCACCAACATATTTACCGCTCCAATGGAGCACTATTGCGTTCAAAACGAATCCAAAAAAAAGGCTTTGACTGATTGGATTGTTAGAAACTTGAAGTTTTCGAAAAAATAATGCAAAACCAATTATTGCTAAGAACCAAATACCTATAGGTTCAAATGCTGAACTTGCGAGAACAGCAGAAACAAATATAGTTACCATTGCAGAGCTGAAATCAAACGATCTACACTTGCACCTAATCCGTAATCCTTTTGATATTGATAAATTTCATCCAAATTATCAGGACGCTTTGGAATGCGAAGATCGAGTTTAGGAAGCGGCACATCTAGCGCACAATGAACCAATTTTGGTGCAATTTTTGCATATTCAGCCGATTCCAAAAGTTTCTTTCGTGCATTCGGCGTTAAACGTTCATCATCTTTTTTAGCGGCTGCCATTACTTCTGGCAAAGTTGTAAATTGCTTCGCAATAATCGCAGCACCTTTTTCACCAATACCTCTAATTCCAGGCAGACCATCGGACACGTCGCCTCTGATCATTGCAAACAGTGCATACCGCTCCCCTGGGATGTCATATTTATTAGCGATCCATTTGATGTCAACGTGGTCGTGATTGGTAATACCTTTAGCCAGATAGACAACAGCGATTTTGCGTTTGTCGTCAACAAGTTGAAATAAGTCTCGATCTCCTGTGACAATTTTCGTTGGTCCTGGCTCCGTAACCGCATATGAGGCCATAACGTCATCTGCCTCGTAATCATCGACACCTACAAGTGGAATCCCAAACGCTTCCAATAAATCGAGCAAGATTGGAATCTGTGGGCCCAAGGTGTCCGGCTCTTCTTCTTCGCCCTCAACATCTAAACGATTTGCTTTATATTCCGGAAAAAGATCAACACGCCAACTTGGTCGCCAATCCCCTTCAATACATGCAACCAACCGATTTGGCTTATAAATACTGATTAATTTAGATGTCATATCGAGGTAGCCACGAATTGCGTTAACGGGTTCGCCGCTTGGCGAAAGCAAAGTATCTGGCATTCCGAAATATGCGCGATACCAGAGCGACGCGCTATCTAAAAGCATAAGCGTCATACAACGGCTCCGGCATATGCAATTACACCACGATCTATTCGCGCCAGTGCTTCAGATGTAATCGGCGAAAGATGCGGGGATGCGATTGCAATCTGACGTAGCAAGTCAATTATCTGTTTCATTGATCGAACAAAATCTCCGACAGTTAGATCTGTTCCTCGCAGAATCGAGGACAAGGAATGTCCACTCGCCCATCGATATGAAGCCCAACAAAAACCTGCATCTGGCTCGCGAATCGGTTCTAAGCCAAGCTCAGTTTCTAGATCATTAATTTCGACCCAAGTCTTAATTAAATCCGACAAGACTTCTTCAACTTGGCCTCTTGGTAATTTCGGAGGACTCTCTTTGCGGCTCTCGTGCACGAAGACCGAAACAATCGAAACGAGTTCGGCAGGAGTTAGTTGGCCAAAAGATTCTCTTCTAATCATCTCAGCGATTAACAAATCGGTTTCACCATATATTTTCGAGAGCAATTTTCCATTTGGTGTAATTGCATCATTCGTTAAGTACCCAAATTTTTCCAACATGATTTTAATCAAATCAAAGCGTCGAGCAATAACGTGAGTTCTATTGGCGACGCGGGTATTTAATCCTGCACTCTCTCGGCGCAATCTATCTGCTCGTTCGGCAATTCTGGCATGTGTTTCCCGATCATTACATCCGTGGCAAGGATGATTACGAAGCGCCTTACGCGCATCAAGAATTTTTTCTTCTTCAAATTCTCTCGCTTTGCGTTTTTTAGTTCCAATCCCACGTTCCAATTCTTTAATTTCGAATCGGATTTGTGCGTACTCAACAAAATCGCCCAAGTGGCAATCAATTTCTAGCTCTAATTCAGCAATTGCCTCTTTATTTTTCTTTATCTGTCGCGCAAGACCTACAACAGCCTTATCTGCCTGAAACTGAGCGAACGAAGATTCCAGCGAAGTTCGTGCGCGATCGGCTCCAAACTGCGAAATTAGATTTATTGTCATGTTGTATGTTGGCTTGAACGAACTTTTTAATGGATAAGTTCGAGTTGATGCTAAGCCAGCAGCAGATGCGCTATCGATATCTTTATTCCAGAGAATTACGGCGTTACCTTCAATGTCTATACCTCGACGACCAGCGCGCCCGGTTAGCTGCGTATATTCCCCCGGCGTGACCGAGACATGCGATTCACCGTTCCACTTCGTTAACTTTTCAAGCACGACGGTCTTCGCTGGCATATTGATTCCAAGAGCAAGAGTTTCCGTTGCGAAAACCGCTTTGATTAGACCTCGTTGAAATAGTTCCTCTACGCACTCTTTGAATGCTGGTAATAATCCGGCGTGGTGAGAGGCAACTCCTCGTTCCAGCGAATCTACCCATTCGTGAAAACCGAGCACCACTAAATCATCCTCGGGCAAAGATCTTGTTTTGTCTGCGATTACTTGTCGAATTTCAGATCTTTCATCTGCGTTGGTAAGCCGTAGACCCGCCGCAAGACATTGCCGAACTGCACTATCACACTGCGCTCTGGAGAAAATAAATGTAATGGCCGGGAGTAAACCTTCGCGATCTAATTTCTCTATTACCTCTGCCCTTCCTAGAGCCTTAATTGTGGGCGTGATTTGCGAATTATCTCGCCAATTCTTCTTGCCCCCGCCGGCGGAATATTTGGAGCGGACGCTTCTGAGCGATTCTTTCTCCAAGCGCAATATCTCCGGGTTCACTTTTGTATTGGCTGTGAAAAGATCGAGTAAGCGATTCCCAAACAACACATGTTGATACAGCGGAACCGGACGGACTTCGCTAACGATGACTTTCATCTCTCCGCGGACAGTTTGCAACCAATCGCCGAATTCCTCTGCGTTAGAAACTGTTGCCGACAGTGCAGCTACTTGAATACTTTCGGGCAGATGAATCAATATCTCTTCCCAAACTGCACCGCGGAACCGATCGGCGAGGTAATGCACTTCATCCATGACAACGTAGCGAAGATCTGTCAGAGTTTTAGAGGCAGAGTAGATCATGTTTCTTAGAACTTCTGTCGTCATAATGACAATCGGCGCTTCAGAGTTGATGCTTGTGTCACCAGTTAGAAGTCCGACGTTCGATTCGCCAAACATCGCTGATAAATCCTGAAACTTCTGATTTGAAAGCGCTTTGATTGGCGTTGTATAGAAACATTTCTTACCAGTTTTAATAGCGAGATAAGCCGCAAACTCTCCAACGATTGTTTTACCGGCTCCGGTAGGTGCCGCAACCAGAACCGATTTTCCACTTTCTAAAGCTTGGCAACCTTGGATCTGAAAGTTGTCCATGCTAAATGGATAACGCTCGACAAAAGTATTGGTTTCACTAAATTGACCCCTGATTTTCGCCAGTGCAAAACGTTCAGCTGGAGTTGTCATACTATTGAGATTTGCGCATACAAGTTACGCATTCTTATCGGAACGTCTTTGTCGCGACTTATCAACTAACAGCGCGATTCCTCCGGCCATGAGATAAAGAATTACGAGTGGAATAGCTAAGAAAAACAGGGTAATCGGATCACCGGTCGGTGTCGCAACAGCTGAAAATAATGTGATGCCAAAGATTGCGTACCGCCACGGCGAAAGTATTGCCTTGCCACTAAGTATATGGGCAAGGTTCAGCGCCACCAGAAAGACCGGAAGTTCAAATGCGATTCCGAATACGAGAATCAATTGGGTAACGAAGGTTAGGTAATCATCAAACCTGACCAAGTTTGCTAGCGATGCTGGTGTAAAGCTCAGAAGTACATCTATGGCAATCGGAAGCACTAGATATCCTGCATAAACTCCGACAGCAAAGAAGGGAACAGCAAAGAGGACGAACAAAATAGAATTTCTACGTTCTTTGCGATGCAATCCGGGTGAAATAAAAGCCCACAGTTGATAAAGCCAAAGAGGTGATGCCAGCAAGATACCTAGCATTATCGATATCTTAACTTTTAAATCTATTGGACCGAGAACGCCGTTGATGTAAAGAACGCCACAATCATTCTCCCCCGTATCTACCGCACTCTGTAAATCACAAATAGGCGCAGTAAGTCTGCTAATAATTTTTTCATAGAAAACCCAGCCAACTACACTTGCTAAGGTGATTCCGATGGCCGACTTAAAAAGCCGAGAACGTAGTTCGTTTAGGTGGGCAAGCAAAGACATTGCCTTCGCTGATTGATCCTTCACAGAATTTTAAGAATCAGACTTTGTGGTGTCGTCCTTATTCTCGCCATCCTTCATCTCGCTCTTAAAAATCTTCAGTGACTTAGCGATTGATTTGGCCGATTCTGGAAGCTTCTTCGCTCCGAAAAGAAGAACGAAAACAACAGCAACAATTATCAAATGCCATCCTTGAAGTCCGCGTAGCATTTTCTCCCCCGCTCAAAATATTAGTAAAAACGCAATTTCCTAACTCCGATTCTAGTTCTTTTTTTCACAAAATGAGCGCCCTACCACTAGCTTCGGTAGGACTCCCTAATAGCTCGTGCTCGAGATACAACTTCTAAGGCTAATTCGCTGGGTTTACTAACCTCTATTAGACCACCAAATCCGAGAATGGTTCTGACCAGCCACTCGCGGTCGATTGGGTTGAGTTCAATCCGCAGCTGCTCCCCGTCTTCTACGTGCCCGATGATTGCGCGATTATCCTCGATGAAATTCCTCGCAGACTTCGAAACCAGAAGTTCAATCAGCGAGGAATCCACTGATTCAACGCTCGTCTCCCGGGTTTGGTTGATAACAGTTCCTTCAATAATTTCGTAACTCAAAATACGGTCCAACCTAAATGTGCGGTCTCCCCTAGAACTTTGACACCAAGCATTTAAGTATGTGGAACCATTTGCTACATAAATCTCCATCGGCAAAATATCGCGGATCGAATTCGAATCTTTTGTTCCGCTTGCATAATCAATTCTTAGTAAAGTTGACCTTGCTATTGCCCGCTCAATTGCTTCCACCATTTGAGTATTTTCAATATTTTGTACAACAACAAAAGGATTTTCGAATTGCATATTTTCCTGTAGTTTAAGCTCTAGTGCCTCGATTTCCTTGGCAACGTCATCTGTCCTTAAGGATTTCAGCAAATCTAGTGAAACCAAAAGCGAAGTCATTTCAATCTTGTTCATACTTCTCGGCTTTTTGAAACTTTGTGGATCTGAGACAGTCACGTAACCATCCTCGTAGAACATGTCTATCAATTCCAATGGGGTGTATCCAGGTAGACCGCACATATGTATGAGTACGAGGTCTTCATTTATCTGCCTTTCAGATACCCCAAAAGCAGCCGCTAATTCTGGTATTGAAATCCCTTGGTGCTCCAATAAATATGGAACCAAATCAAGAGCACGTGCCGTTCTGTCAAGCGCTGACTCGCTCATTTCAGCACTCCATCCAAAAGATCTATCAAAGCGCTCTTTAATTCCGCTGGTTCAACAATCTGAACATTTACGCCATGCCAGATCAATTCTCGCAGGAATGTATCCTCATTCTCGTAAGTTATTTCGTAAGTACCGAAATCATTCTCCTCAGAAATAAACTTTCCGCGATTTCGCAACAAGATTCCCGCCTCTTTTCGAATCTTTATCCTTGCACTCTTTATTATTTCCACATCAACCTTGGGGAGATGATCTGCAACCATAAAATCATGTGGAATTTCGAATTCATTTTTCTTCTTCGAAAGAGTTAGCTCACCCAAAAACCTGGACAATTTAAAGAGTCTGACTGCTGTTCTATCCAAGTCCATTCCAATTAGGTACCAATAGCCATTCCAGAAAACGATTCGATAGGGCTCAAGATGACGTTGTTTTAGAGATGTGGAATCGTAGTCAAATGAAACACGAGATTTCTGACCAATTGCCTTAGTCAATTGTTCTAAGACAAAAGTTGGATTTTCGAAACGATACTTCATGCGAAACTCAAAATCTAAAGTTGCAGGTATACCAAGTGATTGAAGTTTGCGAATTCCTGATTGGGCATTTGGTGCCAGAACTGAATCGTTCCAAAAATTTGCTGCAATGGAAATCAGTGCCAATTCACGCCCTGTAAGATTCGGGACGTTGAGTTCGTAAGATTTCTGTGGAATTTTGTATCCTGGTTCATCTTCGAAAAATGGATCCAAATCCCCTACTTCTATTTCAATACCCAGGGAACGTAAATCATCCTTATCCCGCTCGAACATCCGCTCTTTAGCCTCTTGGGTACCTTCATAACCGAAAACGTTTGCCAATATTTCAGACTTCTTCAGATACCTCTTAGTCGCGAGCAAGGCTAAAGTAAGATTGATTAGCCGCTCTGTTTTTCGATCTGACACACGAAAACCCTAGCGGTTTGGTAACCTTCGCGCATTGCTGACACAGGCGAGGGATAGTTGGAATCTAGAATCTGGAGAAACATGGAACGCTTAAAATTGGATGTTCGTACCTTGAAAAAAGTGTTTCTAGCCCTTGGAATCTTAACGTTAAGTGCATCATTAACTTCCTGCACACTTGATGGCGGATCGCCTAAAGCAGAATCTTCAGATAGTTCCAACGATCCCGATGATTCCAATAACTCTAAAAATGAGGAGCAAGAAATGGCAAGCACTGGTCGCGAATATATTTCAGTTTCAGCAAATGCCGGAATGGAACCTACTGTCGGCAAACCCGAAGGTGACGCCCCAACAACACTTATCTCCCGAGACATAATTGTCGGTACTGGTGAAGTTGCGCTTGTATCTTCGACACTCACCGCTCATTACCAGTTAATTTCCTGGAGCACTGGTGAAGTTCTGCAATCTTCTTGGAAATCTCAATCTTTTGATTTCACTCTAGGCGGAGTGATACCTGGTTGGCAGCAAGGCATCCCAGGAATGAAAGTTGGCGGAAGACGCCTCCTAGTTATTCCACCTGAACTTGCATATGGCGCTGCTGGCAGCGGACCAATTGGACCAAATGAAACTTTGGCTTTCGTTGTAGATCTAATTGGTGTTCAGTAGTTAGTTAACTTTCAATTTCATTAGTTCCGTAAGCACCTTTAGATGGGCGGCGGCGTCTTGCCGGCGCTATGGTGTTTGGCGCTAACCTTCTTGCCATTATCAAAAATGCTGTATGCGCAATCATTCGATGTTGCGGACGCACTGCAAGACCTTCATGGTGCCAACTGCGAACAATCGTTTCACTGCTTTCGGGTTCCGTAAAACATGCAGAAGCCTTTATTGCTTCCGCGGTTTGTGAAAGTTGAGTTGTTGTTGCCACGTAAGCAATGAATACTCCCCCTGGCACTAAGACTTTACTTGCCATATCGATACATTCCCATGGTGCCAACATATCTAGGACAACTCGGTCGTATTGTTTTACATGCTTGAAATCCTGCACAGCCCCTAACTCCAAATTCCAATTGGAAGGGTTTTCGCCAAAATACTGAATTACATTTTTCGTTGCGATAGTTGCAAATTCTTCACGTTTTTCAAATGAATCCACGGTTCCATTACTTCCAACTGCGCGAAGCAGCGAAATAGAGAGTGCTCCGGAACCAACTCCAGCTTCTAAAACGTTAACACCGGGAGCAATATCTGCTAGGCCAAGAATCATTGCGGCATCTTTTGGATAAACAATCGTTGCACCACGTGGCATTGCAAGTACGTAATCTGCTAATAATGGTTTGAAGGCCAAAAATTTTAAGCCGCCAGTTGTTTCAACGACACTACCTTCAGGTAGTCCGACCACTTCGTTGTGAACTAGCCAGCCGTTATGTGTGTGCCACTCTTGATTTAATTGCAAAGTAATTGTGTGCATCTTGCCTTTGGCATCGGTTAATTGCACCCGATCCCCCACTCTAAATTCTGACATTTTCTCTACACTCTCGGCTAATTTGCATTGAAATATTTTGCTTCTGGATGATGAACAATAATCGCAGATGTTGATTGCTCCGGATGCAGCTGGAACTCTTCACTTAATTCAACTCCAATGCGTTCAGGTTCCAACAATTCACAAAGTTGACGTTGTTGTTCCAAATCTGGACATGCTGGATATCCAAAAGAATACCGAGAACCTCGATAACCCTGATCCAAAATGGCAGCGATATCCGTTGCATCTTCTTTGGCAAAACCCAATTCTTCACGGATCCGGCTATGCCAATGTTCAGCTAAGGCCTCGGTCAATTGCACAGAAAGTCCGTGAAGTTCTAAATATTCACGATATTCGTTCGCCGCAAATAGTTTGGCAGTTGCATCACTAACGCTCTGACCCATAGTTACAACATGGAAAGCGACAGTATCGATGTCGCCGCTCTCTTTGCTTCTGAAAAAATCACTTAGACACAATCTACGGTCGCGAGTTTGCCGTGGAAAAGTAAAGCGAGTTCGCTCATTACCTTTTTCAGGCCCCTCATGATGAAGGATTACTAAATCATTGCCTTCGCTGTAACAAGAGAAATATCCATAAACAACGGCTGCGTTTAACCAGCCATTTGATTGAACATCATTTAGCAATGACCGCAATCTTGGGCGACCTTCGCTTTCAACCATCTCTTCGTATTCACCACGCTTGCCTTGCAATCCCCATTGCCCAACAAACAATGCGCGTTCGTCCAGGGCGCCTAGGTAAGAAGCTAATGGAATGCCTTTAACAATTCGTGAGCCATAGAAAGGTGGCTGCGGAAGTTGGTTAGAAGTTTCAACATCGCTGCGATTGGTATCTAAATTTGGTTCCCGATTCGCCCGGGTATTCGGAGTTCTGCGCTCTCTAAGTGGTGGCAATGTAACTGAAGTATCTCCGCGTCTAATAGCCATCATTGAATCCATCAGGCTCAAGCCCTCAAAAGCATCTTTTGCATATCGAACAGTTCCGTCAAAGGCTCCCGCAAGATCCTGTTCGACGAAACTTCGAGTTAGCGCAGCGCCACCAAGAATTATTGGCCATTTCTCGGCAAGACCGCGACTGGTAAGTTCTTCTAAATTCTCTTTCATAATTACCGTTGATTTAACTAAAAGGCCTGACATGCCGATGACATCAACTTGGGATTCGGTCGCCGCATCAATGATTTGGTTAACAGTCTGTTTAATTCCAATATTAACTGTTGTATAACCGTTATTTGAAAGAATGATGTCAACTAAATTCTTGCCAATATCGTGGACGTCACCTTTAACAGTTGCGAGAAGTATCTTTCCTTTACCCGCATCATCACTCTTCTCCATATGTGGCTCCAGAAGGGCTACAGCTGTCTTCATAACTTCTGCAGATTGCAGTACGAAAGGCAATTGCATCTGTCCACTACCGAAAAGTTCACCAACGGTTTTCATACCGGTCAATAAATGTTCATTGATAATTGCGAGTGGTTTCATCCCTGTTGCCATCGCTTCTTGTAGATCGGCTTCCAGCCCAACTTTTTCACCATCAATTATTCTGCGCTCTAATCTTTCGATTAATGGAAGTGCGGCAAGTTCGGCTGCTCTAGTTACCTTTGTTGACTTACTTTCTACGCCATCAAAAAGTTCCAAGAAAATGGAGAGTGGATCATAAATCGTATTGCCATCCGCGTCGTATGTTCTACGGTCGTAAATTAAATCCATCGCAACTTCTAGCGCTTTTGGTTCAATACGTGCGATTGGAGTGATTTTCGAGGGATGAACAATTGCGGAATCCAGGCCAGCCTTCACGGCTTCAGCGAGGAAAGCTGAATTCAAAACTATTCGTGCGGCTGGATTCAAGCCAAAAGAAACGTTAGATACACCTAAGGTCGTTTGAACCTCTGGGTACTTCAATTTCAATTCGGCAATCGCATTTAGGGTTTCAATTCCATCGCGTCTGGTTTCTTCCTGACCAGTGGCGATAGGGAATGTTAAGCAGTCAATCAAAATATCGCTTGTGAGCATCCCCCAGTTGTGCGTTAAATCTTCGATTAAACGTGATGCAACCTTTACTTTCCACTCTTGAGTTCGAGCCTGGCCAGTTTCATCAATTGTTAAAGCAACAACAGCAGCGCCATGTTCTTTAACAAGTGGCATAATTTTTGCAAACCTAGATGTGGGTCCGTCTCCATCTTCGTAATTAACCGAGTTAATAACAGACCGCCCGCCAAGATGTTCTAGCCCAGCTTTCAAAACTGCAGGTTCTGTTGAATCGAGAACTATCGGGAGCGTTGAACTAGTTGCAAGCCGAGAGGCCAACTCGCGCATATCTGCTACGCCGTCACGGCCAACGTAATCGACAGAGAGATCCAGCATATGTGCGCCATCGCGAATTTGGTCACGAGCGATCTCTATACAGCTCTGCCAATCTTCAATTAGAAGTGCATCTCTAAATGCTCTTGAGCCATTAGCATTCGCGCGTTCGCCTATCGCCATGTAGGCCAAATCTTGGCGGAACGGAACGAACTGATAGAGCGAAGACGCCCCAATTTCTTTAGCAACGTTCCGCGTGACTATTTTATGTCCATCAAGTTTTTCTACAACTGCTTTCATATGTGCAGGAGTTGTTCCGCAACATCCTCCGACAAGTGTCAATCCATATGAATTTACGAAATCATGCAAGTACTCTGCTAATTCATCGGGTCCTAATGGGTAAGTAGCACCATTTGGTCCAAGTTGCGGAAGCCCCGCATTTGGCATTACCGAAATTGCGACGGAACTATTCTTAGCCAAAACACGTAAGTGTTCACTCATTTCTGCCGGCCCAGTTGCGCAGTTCAAGCCAATTAGATCTATTTGCAGTGGCTCTAAAGCATTTAGAGCGGCGCCGATTTCCGAACCTAGAAGCATTGTTCCTGTTGCTTCGACAGTCACTTGAACAATCAAAACAATATCGCGATCAGCTTTATCAATAGCTTCGCGTGCACCATTTACAGCTGCCTTGGCTTGCAGAAGATCTTGCGTAGTTTCAATCAACAGCGCATCTACGCCGCTATCTACCAAGCCCTTTGAAGCAGTGAAGTAAGCTTCTTTTAATTTTACATATTCGATATGTCCCAAGGTTGGTAATTTCGTGCCGGGTCCCAACGACCCTAAAACCCAGCGTGGTTTGCTCTCGGAAGAGAATTCAGCAGCAACTTCCTTAGCTAATTTTCCCCCTGCGTATGCCAATTCATAAATGCGATCTTCAATATCGTATTCGGCGAGATTCGCCCAGTTTGCACCAAACGTATTTGTTTCGATTGCATCGACGCCTACTTCAAAATATTTGCGATGGACTGACTTCACCAATTCTGGCTTTGAAACATTGAGGATTTCATTACATCCTTCGAAACCCTGAAAATCCTCTAAAGTTGGATTTGCATCCTGCAACATCGTTCCCATTGCGCCATCGGCGATGATTACACGTTCCTGCATAGCCTTGCGCAGGGAGGAAGAAGTTTTCATTTAGGAGAAGGTTACCTTAAAGCGCTAAGCCCAGAGCGGCATCAATAAACCTTGATAACTCACCAACCGAGCCACCTACTGCCCCGTTTTCGGTATCAAGCGCCCATTGATCCAATACTTCAAGTGCAGATGGTGAATCCAAATTTTTTGCCATGCATGCAGCAACAGAATCTATGACTCTATCAGTCGGTGCGACTTCAATTCTTGCCAACGCGGAACGCAATTTTACAACCCGCTCTTGCGATTTGAGTAAAATTTCAAGGTGCCACATTCTATCTTCTGCGTAACCTTGACTCATGAGCGCATGTCTAATAACCATCGGGTCATAACCAGACTTCAACAATTCTGAAACTAGAACTAGATTGCCCTTGCTCTTACTCATCTTTTCGCCATCGAGCCCGACCATGCCCGCATGCAAATAACCTTTAGCAAAATCAAAACCACAGAGCGCCTTCGCGATTGCCGCACTCATAAAGTGGTGAGGAAAAATTAAATCAGAGCCACCACCCTGTAGATCAATTCCATGAGTCAATCCACTTTTTGAATCTAGATAATCTCTTCCAACCAGATTTTCTAGCGCAATTACCGAGCACTCGATGTGCCAACCTGGTCTGCCGAATCCCATTTTTGAGCCCCAACCCGGCTCGCCATCTTTATTGCTGACCCAAAGAATTGGGTCCATTGCATTTTCTTTCCCAGGTAGTTTTGGATCACCACCTCGTTCGCCGAAAATTTTCAGTGCTTCTTCTAATGAGATGGATAATTCACTTAGAAACGGCTCAATGCGGAAGTAAATACTTCCTGCAAGTTCATACGTATAATTCTGAGCTACTAAACGCTCGATAGCAAAGATAATCGAATCCATGGCTTCAGTTACAGCGACGTAGTTCGCTGGAGGCAATATTCGTAGAGCCGCCATATCGCTGGTAAAAAGTGCAACCTGTGAATCGCCAAGTTGTGCCCAGGATTGGTTATCACGCTTCGCACGTTCAAAGAGGGGGTCGTCGATATCGGTTATGTTCTCAACAAACTTAACCGAAGCACCGGTTAACTGTAGATAGCGATTTATTAAATCGAACGTTAAATATGTAGCCGCGTGCCCCAGGTGGGTAGCGTCGTAGGGGGTAATTCCACAAACATACATTTTATAAGGCTCAGATTGAACCTCGAGATCAGCGTTTCCTGATGTGTAGGCCAACTTAAGTTTCGGCAACGAACGTTGCGTTCTAGGAACTTCTAATTCGGGCCAAATATTCATTTGCTTATCTTAGATTAGAACACAAGCAAATTCTTAATATGGTGGCCAAGGTACTGCCGGCCAATTTGGATTTGGCACTGCAAACTTCTTTGTTGCCAAGAGCGCATTGGCTCGCTCAAACAGTGCTGATACCTCCAATTCAGTCAAGTACTTACTCAAGTGAGAGGTATCCAATTTAGAAAGTAAGAGTTCGATTTTCTCTATCTCTTCTCCCGTCAGCTTTAAATCAGCGAATTGCCAGATTACTGTTCTCAACTTGTTTTCGTGATGGAAGCTAACTCCATGATCGCAACCGAAAATCGCGTTGTCGGGTGTCACCAAAATATGCCCGAATTTTCGATCAGCATTGTTAATGATGATGTCGAAAAGCGCTAGGTTTCTTATTTGTTTATTTGAACTCTGCGCAATTTCAATCACATCGAGATCCGCTGCCGTTGTCACCCATTCCTGCACGGCGCCTAATCCAAATGGACCTTCTCGCATAATTGTTTGGGGCACAACTCTAAAATCACCAATTTCACTGACATAAAATGCAGCAACTTCTCGTGAAGCCAAATTGCCATCTGGAAAATCCCATAAGGGGCGCTCCCCTGCAATCGGTTTATAAATAACTTGCGAACCGTTCGGCAACTGACAGAGAAGCGTTGCATTCGAAGCATCAACTAGCCGACCAATAACTTCGAGTTCACCACTTTCTAAAATATTATCGACGGTAGCCATTAGACCTCGGGCATAAGTGCCCTGTTGTATCAATTGGTAGTCCGCAGAATAGGCAGAGTTGTCTTCCACTTTGCACTATCACCGCTGCACGATTACAGAAGCCCCGAATTTGATTCAATCTGACCGTTAATCGAAGCAGATCCGGTGGATCTTCAACATCAGCCAAATCTTCATCACCAGAAATGAGTTCGGTGAATTCACCATCAGCAATCGATTGAATTTCAATACAAACTCTCTGAGCATCTGTATCCCAAGAAATACCCATAACACCAGCCCTAAATTCTTCATCTATGGGAAATTCAAGATCCGCGTTATCTATAGTTGCAGCGAGCTCCAGTTCGTCCAAGCTCGCTAATTTACTTCGACGAACCTCGGTAATTAATTCGCGCAACCGCTCCTCAAGCGCAACCACTTGCGATTTTTCTACCGCAACCGTTGTTCTTCCAAACACTGAATTAACTTGGATAAAGAAGGCTCGTTCTCCTGGAATACCGATTGTTCCAACTATGAATCGAGTCGCTTCTTCATGGTTGAAAATTATGCGCTCACTCATTTACTTTTGTTCCCACTACCGCCGCCTAAGTTCAATTTAGATGATCCAGTGCTTAGGTCCTTTGTTTCCTTTAGATGACTTGTACTATTCATTAGGCGAATTTGCGCGGACTCGGCAAACAAATCAATCACGGTTATTGAAGCTGGATCAATCGTTAATCGCTGGAAGTTATCTAGATGAAGCCCAATTAGGCCAGCAACAATCGCTTTAATAACATCACCGTGGGAACAAACCAAAATCTCTGCACCTGGAATCGCCAATGATTTAACACTTTCTAGCGCCCTGCCTTGCATTTCTAAGAAACTTTCGCCATTTGGAAATCTCACCAAACTTGGGCGAGCCTGGATTTCACTCCACATTTTCTTCCGCGAGAGCATAAGTAATTTTTTACCGGACCAATCCCCATACTCCATCTCGATTAATCCGTCGTCTTTTTCTACCTTCAATTTTGATTTGCTAGCAATAGGACGGAGAGTTTCTAAACATCTGGGCATCGGACTGCTATATATTTTTGCGAATTTCCTGCCGCTTAACTCATGCATGACAGCTTGTGCCTGATCAGTTCCCCTAGGTGATAACGAGACACTCGCGTCACGACCAGCAAGTATCGACTTCGCATTTGCAGTCGAATGACCGTGTCGTAACAGGTAAATAGTTGCTGGTTTTTGGACTCGCATAGAGCCAAGGTTACCGATTAATTACCAATGGTCTTGCTAGGGTGATGACATGGAAAAGCGCACTCTCGGAAATTCAGGGCTACGCGTTTCTAGGCTGGCTCTAGGAACGATGACTTGGGGCCGAGATACCGATGAGCATGAAGCCGCCGACCAACTCAAAACCTTCTTGGATGCGGGCGGAAATTTAATTGATACCGCCGCAATGTACGGCGATGGCGATAGTGAGCGAGTTATTGGTGGATTTATCGGATCTCTTGCTAAGAGAGAAGATTTAATCATTGCGACAAAAGCCGGAATTTCCTTTCATTCCGGAGAACGTAGCGTCAATAATTCCCGGAGTAATCTTTTAAGCGATCTAGATAAATCACTATCAAGATTAGGCGTTGATTACATCGACCTCTGGCAGATTCATACTTGGGATCCAATGGTTCCCCTTGAAGAAACGCTTTCAGCTGTTGATCAAGCAGTTTCTTCGGGTCGCGTTCGTTATGTTGGAGTATCCAATTTTTCCGGCTGGCAATTAACGCGTGCTGCGACACTTCAAAACCCAATATTTGGAAAAGCTCCGATAATATCCACGCAAAATGAGTATTCACTTTTAAATCGAGATATCGAAAGCGAAGTAATACCAGCCAGCATTGAAATGAATATCGGTGTCCTGGCCTGGTCTCCGATAGGTCGCGGCGTATTAACTGGAAAATATCGAAACGGTTCGCCCTCTGATTCACGCGGCGCAAGCCCACACTTCAGTGGTTTCATCGCACCTTATCTTGACGAACGCTCACGCAAGATTGTTGACGCAGTATGCGTTGCTAGCGATGGACTCGGTTATTCGCCACTTGAGGTCGCACTCGCTTGGGTTCGTGAGGGTTTCGGAATCACAAGTGCAATCGTTGGAGCACGAACCGCTGCCCAGTTACGTGGGATTCTCACTGTTGAAGAAATATCTCTGCCAGATCAGGTGCGAGTAGCGCTGGACGAAATTTCTGCCACAATCTAATTAACTGTTTTGTAGGAATTCGTTCAAAACTTTTACGCCAAATTTTAATCCGTCAATTGGAATTCGCTCATCAACGCCATGGAAGAGCGCGAAGAAATCTAAATCTGGCGGTAACTTAACTGGACTAAACCCGAAACCGACAATTCCTAAATCAGATAGCGCCTTATTATCTGTTCCACCACTCATCAGATAAGGAACTGGTATTCCTTCTGGATCGAATTTAGCGATTGCAGCTTTCATTGCATCTACCAACGGTCCTTCAAAATCAACTTCTAGCGCCTTATCGCGAACTAAAACTTCAATCTCAATTTCATCTCCTGCAAGACGCTTGACGGTCTCCATAAGTTCGCCTTCGTAACCAGGAAGGAATCTGCCATCTACAACTGCGGTTGCATGCTGTGGTATCACATTTGCTTTATAACCAGCGTTCAACATAGTTGGGTTCGCAGTGTTCTGAATAGTCGCACCTAACATTCGTGCGGCTCCCCCGATATGTTTCAAAAGCGGACGAGTATCTGCTGGATCGTATTTATCTCCGGTTAATTCTGCAATTTTTGACCAAAATTTCTTTCCAGTTTTCGTTTCAACCTGTGGCCATTCGTAGGCGCCGATTCGCGCAACAGCTGCAGCAAGTTTTGTAACTGCATTTTTTGGATTAATAAACGAACCATGTCCAGCTTCACCCTTTGCTTTGAGCTGCAACCAATTGATTCCTTTTTGCGCGCCCTCGATGAAATAAAGTCGATGGCCGCCGGTGATAGTTACGGAAAAACCACCCACCTCAGAAATCGCCTCGGTATATCCCTTAAAAATTTCTGGTCGATTTGCAACTAAATATCTTGATCCAAATTCACTGCCCGCCTCTTCATCCGCAAAGAAAACGAGGAGTATGTTTCTAGGAGGTTGATAATTTGCACGTTTCCATGCTCGCACAGTTGCAATAATCATTGCATCCATATCTTTCATATCAACTGCGCCACGGCCCCATAAATATCCATCCTTAATGATTCCGCCAAAAGGATCAACCGACCAATCCTCTGCGTTGACAGGGACAACATCTAAATGTCCATGCACTACCAAACCAGGTCGCACTTGATCTACACCTGGAATTCTTGCTACTACATTGACCCGGTTTTCGCCAGTGACAATTAATTCGCTATCTATTCCTACCTCTTTTAATTTTAGAGCCACATAGTCAGCAATTGCTCGTTCATCACCCACACCGTCGCCATGATTAACGCTTGGAATCCGAATCATTTCCTGGCAGATGGAAATGCACTCTGTTTCCAGGAGGTCTAAATCAATTTCGTTATTGACGTTGGGCACACTCCTATCTTGCCGTAATTGTGATGAAGCGGGCGCCATTGGTATCCTTGCGCCACAAATTACTGATTTTTCACCTGTCCGGGTGGCGGAATTGGCAGACGCGCTAGCTTGAGGTGTTAGTTCCCGCAAGGGATTAGGGGTTCAAGTCCCCTCTCGGACACCAACTGGTCAATTAATTTATATATTAATAACAACTATCAATAACAATAAGGAGAAAAATGCAATCAAAAGGTTACGCAGTATTAGAGGCTTCAAAACCACTCGTCCCATTTACTTTTACTAGACGAGAACTGCGTCCTGCAGATGTTGCAGTAGCTATTGAGTACGCTGGAATTTGCCATTCAGATATTCACCAAGCACGTGAAGAATGGGGTCCAGCAATATTTCCAATGGTCCCTGGTCACGAGATTGCTGGCGTTGTTTCTGGAATCGGAAGTGCTGTAACAAAGTTTAAAGTCGGAGACCGCATTGGAGTCGGCGTCTTTATCGATTCATGTCGCGAGTGTTCTTCATGTAAAGCTGGTCTCGAACAATATTGCACGCAAGGAATGACTGGAACATATAACGGTTACGAGCGCGATGGAAAGACTGTTGCACAAGGTGGATATAGTGATAGCTTTGTTATTGACCAAGATTATGCGGTGAAGATTCCGAGCAATCTTGATATGGCTGGCGTCGCACCATTACTTTGCGCCGGAATAACTTTGTATTCGCCACTAAAAAATTGGGGCGCTGGTAGAGGTAAGAAAGTCGGCATCATTGGCCTCGGTGGCCTTGGACATATGGGTTTGAAGTTTTCTGCAGCTTTAGGAGCACACACAACAGTCTTTTCTCACTCACCTTCGAAAGAGAAGGATGCGAAAGCCATGGGAGCTGATGATTTCGTGGTCACTAAAGATCCAGAGGCTTTGGCGAAACTTCCTAAAGATTTCGATCTAATTCTAAATACCGTTTCTGCTGACATGAACCTCACGCCATTCGTGGACTTGCTGCAACTGGATGGAACACTGGTTTTGATCGGATTACCTGGGAAACCTTACGAGATTAATACGCCATCGCTTCTTGGCCAACGCCGTTCTATCTCTGGTTCAATGATTGGCGGTATTGCTGAGACT
>CAWURN010000108.1:0-5466 GCA_963924835.1 Candidatus Nanopelagicaceae bacterium
TTGGTAGAAGCGGTTGCAGCAATTGGTTTGATTTATGCGATTAGATATCCAGAGGAGTTACTAGGTTGGCTATCAATTCTTGTTCTCTGGGTGGCAATGGGAGTTGCGGTTTATGCACACTCAAGAGCAAATAAGATGAAGTCATCTGTTCCTGCACTAGTTTTACTTCTCCTGCTTTCAGCAGTTCTTGTTATCAACTAAATCGGAATTCATATGGAAATGACAATGCAAGATCGCCAACTCGAAATCCTTCGGGCTATCGTCGATGAATATGTTGCAACTGAAGAGCCAGTAGGTTCAAAAGTTATTGCAGAAAAACATGGGCTTGGGGTTTCGCCCGCAACAATTAGAAACGATATGGCAGTCCTTGAAGATGCCGGTCTGATTAAACAACCTCATACAAGTGCTGGACGTATTCCAACAAATAGTGGCTATCGCTTGTTCGTAGATAAAATTGCGGAAATCAAACCGCTATCTACTGGTGAACGTCGGGCAATTGAGGGCTTCTTGGATGGCGCAGTTGATTTGGATGATGTTTTTACTAGAACCGCAAAGTTGCTTGCTCAGATTACAAAGCAAGTAGCTGTTATTCAGTATCCAGATGAAGATAAAGTTGTTCTGGCTGGAACTGCGAATTTAGCAAGGTCTACTCAAGAAGTTTCGATTGCGATTCACCCAATTCTTGAAGCCCTTGAGGAACAAGTTGTTTTACTCCGTTTGTTATCCGACGCTGGAACTTCATTGCAGGTAAAGATTGGCGATGAGCAAGGTGAAAGTTCACTTCGTACAACTAGTTTGGTTTCAATGAGTTATGGAAGTGGCGCACAAAGTCATGGTGCTCTCGGAATTTTGGGGCCAACACGTATGGATTACGCAAGTTCAATGGCAGCGGTAAATACTGTCGCAAGATACATCGGGCGCTTCTTAGGAGATAAGGCTTAGATGGCTGATTATTACGCAACCCTTGGCGTGAATCGCGATACTTCTTTCGACGAAATAAAAAAGGTTTATCGCAAACTAGCCCGGGAATACCATCCTGATGTAAATCCAGATCCAAGTGCATCAGATAAATTTAAAGAGATTACAACTGCTTATGAAATATTAAGTGATCCAGAAAAACGTCAGAGATATGACATGGGCGGTGATCCATTTTCACAATTTGGTGGCGGACAAAACTTTGGTTTCGGCGACATCATGGATGCCTTCTTCGGTGGCGGGGGTTCAAATCGTGGACCACGTGCACGTATGCGTGCCGGACAAGATGCACTTATTCGAGTCGAACTAGATTTGACAGAAGCATGTTTTGGAACTGACCGGGAATTAAATTTAGAAACTGCTGCAACATGTGAAAAATGTTCTGGTTCTGGATGCGCAACTGGTTCAAAGCCAAGTGTCTGTGGGATTTGTAAGGGCCGTGGGGAAACACAACAAGTTAGTCGTTCAATAATCGGACAGGTTATGACAAGTCGGCCATGTGCAGCATGTCAGGGCTATGGAAGTGTCATTTCAGATCCTTGCTTAGAATGCTCTGGAGATGGTCGAGTGCGTTCCCGAAAAGTTATCCCAGTAAAGATTCCCGCAGGAGTCGAAACCGGAAACCGAATTCAGATGAGCGGCGCTGGTGAAGTTGGACCAGGTGGTGGACCAGCAGGCGATCTTTATGTGGAAATAGTTGAAGCACCACATGATTTCTTGGTCCGCGAAGGAAACAACCTACATATTTCAATTGTTATCCCAATGACTTCTGCCGCACTTGGCACAAAAGTTAAGGTTGAAACCCTGGATGGCCCACAAGAAGTCACAATTAAATCTGGCTTTGTTAGTGGAAATACTGTCATCTTAAAAGATTTAGGAATGAGTAAGTTACGTGGAAATGGTCGCGGAGATTTGATTGTTCACGTCGAAGTAACAACGCCAGGCAAGTTAAATAAAGAGCAAGAAGAGCTACTTAAGTCATTGGCCAAAGCTCGTGGCGAAAAGGGCGAGGATGTTGAAATTCATCGCCGTGGCAGCACACATTCTGCCGGTTTCTTTGGGCGCTTTAGAGATGCGTTTAATCGTTAAATGTTGACGCTCTTTTTAGTAGATAAGTTAGATAGTTCGCAGACAATTGAAGTAACCGGGGATGAAGCCCATCATGCGATAAAGGTGCTGCGGATTAATCTTGGTGAAGAGATATTGATATCAGATGGCAATGGTAATTGGGTTAGAGCAGCAGTTGAAAACATTGAGAAGAAGAGCTTTTCAGCAAAAGTTTTAGAACGTGGTGTGCAGGAGCAAAGGTCTCCAAAAATAATTGTTGTTCAAGGGATTCCGAAATCAGATCGTATTAAAGAGGCGATAGAAATCTTGGTTGAGTCTGGCGTTGACTTAATTATTCCGTGGCAAGCAGAGCGCAGCATTTCTAAGTGGCAGAAGGATTCACTTCGCAAATGGCAGGCAGTAGCGTCGGTGGCTACCAAGCAATCACGCAGATTTAGAACCACTGAAATTATTGAGGAACTTTCGATCTCACAATTATTGGAAGTGGAGAGTGATCGCAGCGCGATCCTAGTTATGCACGAATCTGCCACTAAGAAACTTTCGACTACGGTCACAAGCAAGTTCGCTGACCTAGATGAAATTATTGTTGTCATAGGCCCAGAGGGTGGCGTGAGTGAAAACGAATTGGCGCAGTTCGAAGCTGCCGGCGCTCATGTGGTTGCCTTAGGTCCAGAAGTCTTTCGAAGCGCGCACGCCGGTGGGGCTGCAATTAGCGCAATCTCTGCTTTGATTGGTCGATGGTGATTTCAAGATGAGTTGTTTATTCTGCAAAATGGCGGCTGGTGAAATTCCAGTGGATTTTGTATTCGAAACTGACAGCGTCTTTGCAATTAAAGATATTTCACCACAGGCACCGACTCATATTTTGATAATTCCAAAATCTCATCATGAGAACGCTGGCGAACTGGCATCAAAGGATCCTGCGGTTCTTTCGCAGATGCATGCTGCTGCGGCCCAAATTGCTGAAGATCTTGGTTTAGATGGCTTCCGAAGTGTTTTTAATACCGGTGCCAGCGCTGGGCAGAGTGTTTTCCACGCTCACCTGCACCTTCTTGGTGGGCGTCCGTTCGCCTGGCCGCCCGGTTAAAAGTAAGATTTACCCTAATGGACCCAGTTAAAACCGCGTTGATTACAGTCCCGACCGCAATTCCTATGGTCGCACTTACTGGACCACAAGATTCACATCTTCGAATCTTTGAAAAAACTTTTCCTGATATTTCCATAACTGTTCGTGGCAACGAAATTTTTGCTAGTGGCGATTTAGCGCAGATTGCTAAATTCGAAGGGCTAGTTCGTGAGTTATTAGTTTTGCTTAGAGCCGGACAGAGTTTGAATGATGATGCAGTTCTTCGCTCAATTGAAATGTTTAATCATGAACCAGCAGATCATCCAGCTGAAGTTCTATCTTTGAATATTCTGAGCAATCGTGGCAAAACAATTCGGCCAAAGACCGCAAATCAAAAGCGCTATGTCGAAGCGATAGATGAGAACACAATTACTTTTGGTGTTGGCCCAGCAGGAACTGGTAAAACTTATTTAGCAATGGCAAAAGCCATTCAAGCGCTGCAGTCAAAGCAAGTGAATCGCATAATTTTAACTCGACCTGCAGTTGAAGCAGGAGAGCGTTTGGGATTCTTACCCGGAACCCTGCAAGAAAAAATCGATCCATATTTGCGTCCACTCTTTGATGCGCTGCACGACATGATTGATCAAGAGTCGATTCCACGACTTATGCAATCGGGAATTATCGAGATTGCACCTCTTGCATACATGCGTGGTCGCACACTGAATGATGCTTTCATTATCTTGGATGAAGCCCAAAATACTTCTGCTGAACAGATGAAGATGTTTCTAACTCGCCTTGGCTTTGGTTCCAAAATGGTAATCACTGGGGATACGACGCAAATTGATCTACCTCATGGCGCCCAATCTGGTTTGAAGATTGTTCACGAAATTCTCGAAGGCGTAGATGACATCACATTTATAAAGCTAGATTCTGAAGATGTCGTTCGTAACCGCCTTGTCGGAGATATCGTGAATGCATACGGTCGACATGATGAAAATAAAGTTGTTCCACCGAATATAACAAGATCAATTCGATCTGGAAGCGGTGATCGCTAATTCCCATGGGAATAGAAATTGCTAATAACAGCGGTATAGCTTGCGATGAAGACCAGATAGTGAACGTTGCCGAGTTCACACTTGATAAAATGGGGATTCATCCTGATTCAGATTTAAGTATCACTTTGGTTGATGAAGATGAAATCACCAAACTGCATATTCAGTGGATGGATTTGCCTGGACCAACTGATGTGCTCTCATTCCCGATGGATGAAATGAAACCTTTCTCTGCAAGTAAAGGCCCGGGAATTATTGGTGACATCGTAATTTGCCCGCAGTTCGCAGCCAAGCAAGCCGTGAATCATTCCGTTGGTGAAGAGATTTCATTGCTTACGGTTCACGGTGTTCTACACTTATTGGGCTTTGATCACGCCGAAGAAGCGGAACACAAAGTTATGTTCGGACTTCAAGAAAAAACCCTAGCGGAATGGCGTGAGGAAAAATGAAAACCCTAAGATTTTTCTTAGATGCAATTGTCTGGCTCGTCATAGGGTTCTACATGGGGCGGACTTTTGGTAAGTCACATAATCTTAATTTCGCAAAGCTAGTAGCGGTTCTTCCAAATTCCATAGTTTCTAGCCTACGTAAAGCCGGATTTAAATTACGTGCAGGACAATTTTCGAATGAAGAAGAGTTAAGAGATGCACTAGATAACGCCAGCCAACATGGCCTAGTCGAAGAATCAGAACGTGAAATGATTCAATCAGTTTTCGATTTAGGAGATACCTTAGTTCGCGAATTAATGGTGCCAAGAACTGACATGGTATGGATCGAAGGAAACAAGTCTTTGCGACAAGGTCTTTCACTTGCATTGCGTTCCGGATTCACCCGAATTCCGGTAATTGATGAGAATTTAGATAATATTATTGGAATTGCTTACGTTAAAGATTTAGCCAGACGCACACACGAACACCGCGAATCTGAATTAACTGAGATGGTTTCAGCCCATATTCGTGCAGCAACTTTCGTACCCGAGACTAAGACTGCTGCAGAATTATTGAAAGAGATGCAGCACGATCAAATTCATATGGCAGTAGTGGTTGATGAATATGGTGGTACTGCTGGTTTGATTACGATCGAAGATATTTTGGAAGAAATTGTTGGCGAGATTGCTGATGAATATGATGACGATGATTTAGAAATTGAATGGCTTAGTGAAACAAGTGCCAGATTATCTGCAAGGTTACATATCGAGGATTTTGCAACAAGTTTCAAGATTGAAATTGCAGAAACTGAACGTGAAGATGTGGATAGCATCGGTGGTTTACTCGCAAAAACTCTGGGTCGTGTGCCAATTCCAGG
>CAWURN010000109.1:0-18365 GCA_963924835.1 Candidatus Nanopelagicaceae bacterium
TTCGTTCAAATTTAATTGGCGATCAAGTTCTTTAATCGCGTCTGGACCACAGTGCATATCAACGACAGCGTAAATTCCTTCTGGTTTTTTATTTATTTCGAAGGACATACGACGACGGCCCCAAATGTCGAGCTTGTCGACGGTTCCGCCACTTTCCTTGATGATCTTGAGATATGTCTCAAGACTTGGTGCGACTGTGCGTTCTTCTAATTCAGGATCGAGAATGACCATGAGTTCATATCTACGCATAAGTTAACCCCACCTCCTCTGGACTAAAGCGGCCACGGAATTTCCGCGGCAGGAGGGTTATTGCTCCTTCGCGAAAACCACGGGTGTGGCTTCCTTGGAGGAAGGCTAAGGGTAACCCTGTCCGACTCCAGATAAAAATTCAAGGTTCTGTGGACCAAATTTTGGTGTGGATCTACGCATGATTCGCAGGCAAAACCAGGTCAGGGCGGCAACTCGAAGCAAAATAGCCGTCGCATAAGCCCCGGCTGGGATTGCGAATTCTGCCCCGGCAATTTCTGCCAAGTATTGCCAGATTGCAAAGTGATAAATCAGTTCTGTAAATTGCCAGATCCAGAAATCTAATCGATCTTTTTTATCGACCATTGCAAGAATTGCAAGTGGAGTTAGCCATAAGACATATTGTGGTGAATACACCTTGCTTGTTATTGCAAAAATCGCAACAATAAAAAAAGCAATCGATGCAAGAGTTGGTACTTCTGGAATTCCATAAACAAATAGCGTGAATGCCAGAGCAAGAATGGCAAAGGCAATAATTGAAATTAAGTTCAAAGGGCTAATTTTTAATCCAAAAATTTCTAGCGCGTGCCAGATGGATCCCCAATCTGCGGCTCTTTCCGAATTCAATTTGAAAAACCTGAACCATCCAACTGGTGTTGTGATCATGAAGGGTAGATTTATTAGCAACCAAGTTTCCGAAGTAATTACCAAGTACCTAATTAATTCTTTGACTTTAGATTTTCTAAAAAGTATTAATGCGATTGGTAAGAGTAAAAATATTGGAAAGAATTTTGTTGCAATCGATAATCCAAGTACAATCGCGCTCTTATTATATTTTCCAACATCAAAATAATAAATCGCAGCTAGTACGCTCACCACTGCCCAGATATCCCAATTGATATAAAGAGATGCAACAACTGCCGGAGCAACTGGAAGTAGATACCAAAGTTGTGGTTTTAATTTCTTAAGAAAAATTACTGAGGCAATAAATAGAAGTGCAATTAGTAGAGCATTTACATCAAAGTAACTTCGATATTTATTTCCATTGTCGCTAACCAAAAAGGAAGTGGCCCACATGATAAGTCCTGTTACTGGCGGATATTCCACAGCATTAGTTGCACTGCTGTAAGGCCAAGAATTTGTTATCAATCCACGCTCTCCGAAGAGTGCCGGTAAGTCGGAATAGCATGCGTGAATATAGTCAGATGGCGGCGCCCAACCATTTGATCGACAGTAATCAAATTTAATGAATGAAAGAAGGGCTGCGATGATTGCTAGAAGAACTGCACTCTTCGCAATTAATTTCATTGTTTGGCTGCGAGTTTCTTCTTCTTAGTAGCCCCAGATTCATATTTTCCAGCGAGAGATGGATCAAGGGTAGGAACCGCATCTAAATATGAAACTGGTTCAGTTCCACCAATGTTTGCGGGCTCCGGGAATTGCGTTACCGGCATTCCCTTTTGTGCAAGCTTTGTATATGTATTCCAAACTTGTGCGGGGAAAGTTCCACCAGTAAACGCGTAATTTCCACCAATTCCATTTAGTGATTGAGTCGCATTATCCATAAACATTGTGACGGTAGTTGCAAAATCTGCCGTGTAACCATTGAACCAAGCTGAAGCGTTGTCGGTGGTTGTTCCAGTCTTACCAGCTGTTGGTCGTCCAACACCGCTTGCTGCTGCAACACCGGTTCCAGATTTTGTGCCTTGCGAAAGTGCATATGTTAAATCGGCCATTACATCTGGTTGGAATACTTGCTGGGCTTGAATTTTCCCTTCATAGAGCACACCTTTATTTGATCCCAGAACTTCTTTAATAAAAAATGGGGTTGCATGAATTCCATTCGCAGCGAATGTCGCATATGCCGAAGCCATATCAATTACGTGAGGTGAGGCAACACCGAGTGTGATTGATGGGGTTGGCATTAGTGCAACTGAAGTAGGTATCCCGGCACGCCTTGCAACATCTACTACATTCTCAAGTCCGGCTTTAATTCCGAGTGGCACATAAACAGTATTTATCGAATGTGCGGTTGCGTAAGTTAAATCAATTTCACCTTCTTGCTCGTTACTGTAATTAAATACTGGGTACGGCTTGCCGACATCATCAAATACTTGCGGAGATTTTCCGCTCCAGATAGATGAAAGTGGAATGCCTTGTTCAAGCGCTGCGACTAATGCGAAGGGCTTAAAACTCGATCCCGCTTGGGTAATTGATTGAGTCGCACCATTTAACTGTGTTACTAAATAATCTTTTCCGCCGTAGAGGGCAACAATTTCGCCCGTGCCTGGCCTAATTGATACCAATGCTTGATGGAAGTTATCAGGAGTTTTCTTCGGCCCTCTTGAATCCATGGCTCGGACCGCTGCATCCTGATTCTTCTTTTCGAGCGTAGTTTTAATTACATACCCACCAGTTTGTAATTCCGCTTCTGTGAAACCTAATTTTCCCAACTCTCGAACTGCCCATGAAATTACATACCCTTTGGGCCCAGCAAGTGCACCTGAAGTAACTCGTTCCCGAATTAATGGATAGTTTAATTTTGCAGCTTCATCTTCGGCTAACCATTTCTTTGTGACCATCCCATCAATTACATATTGCCAACGTGCTTTCAACCTTGCGGTATTTTCTTTCCCGTAAGAAGGATCGTAATAACCAGGGGAGCGCAAAATGCTCGCCAGTATTGCAGCTTCCGAAATCGATAACTGCCCAACGTTTTTACTGAAATAAACTTCGGATGCTGTTTGAATTCCATATGAGCCCCGGCCAAAGTAAATTGTATTTAGATAACTTTCTAAGATGTCATCCTTAGACATTTGATTCTGCAACTTTATTGCAATAATAAGTTCCTTAACTTTTCTTGTAATGGTCCGCTCTGGGGTCAAGAAAGCAGTTTTTGCATACTGCTGCGTGATAGTTGAGCCCCCTTGGCCATTTAAATCTCCAGATTTTAAGTTGTTAAAAAGTGCTCGGGCGATTCCAACCGGGCTTACTGCACTTTGCGTATAAAAATTGCGATCTTCCGCTGCCATTACTGCCTGGCGCACATGCAATGGGATGCCTGCTAATTTCACTACCGTTCTATTTTCAGAACCAAGCCGACCAATTTCTTGACCGTCCGCATATTGAATGATTGTCGATTGACTATTAACAAATGCATTTGGGTCTGGGATGTTGACAGTGAAATATGCATAAGCAAATCCAAGAACTCCGAGAATGAAACCAATTCCAATAGTGAAAACACCTATTTTGAATAGTTTTCCTCGTAGTGCGTTCATAACTTAAGGCTACCTTCCAAATCTTAAAATTAACGACCTCTTAGGGATTTCTCATGAAGATGCCAACTTTTTAATTCGCGTTCTGGTTTCCAATCATCATCTTCGAGGGTGTGAACCTTGCGCGGCGCCTTCCGGGTTCGGCCATCGCCCAATAAGAATGAATAAATAAGATGATTCCATCCGCACTCTAAACAAACTTCTACGGTGTAGACCCGAAATTCACCATATTCACTCTGCATCTCGTTTAATTCGCTAAGAGATTTAATGCGACCTGAATATTGACCGAGTTGATCTCCGAAGGCATAACGCAATTCACGCATTTCCAACTTTTTGCAGACCGGGCACTGCCTTTTTGTGACTTCGCCATGATGCTTTGCTGCACGTTTTAAATATGGATCCGCATCGCAAGCGTCCATCGCAGAAGATGAACCGCGGAAGAGTGCGAGCAGCGTTGAACGACGATCAAGTGAATAATCGATGTTATCTCGGCGGGACCACATAATGTCTAAGAATAATCCAACTTTGGAGATTACGCTTCGTGCTATGAAGCTAATTGCTAGGTTTGGCTCACTTCCAAAATTACTTCAGGTTAGATGGACCGGCCAACTTACTGACGGAATGTTTCAGTCTGCACTCGCATCCTTTATTTTATTTTCACCAGAACGCCAACCAGATGCAGTAAAAGCGGCCTTGGCATTCGCTGTAGTTCTGCTTCCGTATTCAATTGTTGGACCATATGTTGGAATATTTCTTGATCGGTTTAGTCGAAAAATTGTGGTTCAACTCGCAAATTTATTTCGCGCTTTTGACCTATTGATAATTGCATACCTTATTTATAATGGATCAACCGGAATAGTCTTAACCCTCTTTATTTTAATCTCTTTTGGTGCCAACCGCTTAATTCTTGCCGGGCTTTCAGCTGGGCTCCCACTCTTAGTTAATAAAAAGGATTTGGTTTCAGCAAATGCCTTGGCTGTTACGGGAGGAACAATTTCTGTAGTGATAGGCGGCGGGCTTGGAATTGCACTAAAAAATATTTTGGGTTCCGCTACAGATGGCGATTTTATTGACGGCGTTCTAATTTTAATCAGCGCTGGGGGGTATTTACTTGCTGCAATCCTTGCTTCAAGATTTAAAAAATCTGAAATTGGGCCACAACCACATGAAGTTCCGCAAGAGATTCGCGGTTTCGGTGAGGTGTTGCAAGGATTCAATATCTTAAAGAAGCATGGTGATGCTTTGCGTGGAATTTTTGCTACAGGAGTGCAACGAGGTGGAATTACTGCACTTACTTTGATGGCGTTGTTATTAGAACGAAATACCTTTAATGATCCAAGTGATCCAGATGCTGGCCTGCGCGGCTTTGCATACGCGTTAGCAATTGCTGGAATCGGAATTGGTTTAGGCGCACTTGCCGGACCTTATGGGGTTGCCAGATTTGGCCGCCATGTTTGGATGCGAATTTCAATGCTTGCTCCAATCGGCTTCTTAATTGTTTTTGGAGTATTACCAAATGAATTTATGTTGATAACCACAGCGTTTTTTGTCGGCGGCTTTGGTCAAAGTTTGAAAATTACTAATGATGCCCTGGTGCAATCAAAGATTCGAGATGAATTTCGTGGTCGTATCTTCGCTTTCTATGATGTTGCAGTTAATGGTGCAATAGTTTCGGGCGCAATGATTGCTGCGCTTACTCTTCCACCAACTGGAGTCTCTCTAGTTTTGCCATGGTCGATTGCAGTTGCTTACACAATCGCAGCATTGGTCTTACTTCGAAAATCTAAATTTTCGGCTGATTCAAGCTCCACCAATTAAGTAATTCGGCCTTTGCTGCCTCGGGGCCAAGTGGTCCACGATCCATTCTCAAATCTAACAAATATTGATACGCCCGTCCGACAATTGGCGATGGCGAAATTCCAAGAATTGCCATAATTTCTAAGCCATCTAAATCTGGTCGAATTTTCTCTAACTCTTCCTCTTCCATAAGTTTGGCGATTCGCTCTTCTAGCGAGTCGTAAGTTTCAGCCAAGCTTTCTGCTTTGCGCTGATTTCGTGTCGTGCAATCAGCTCTAGTTAAAACATGGAGGTGTATTAGTAGGTGTTCGGCATCCCTTATGTAGCGACGAACAGCAGAATCAGTCCATTCCCCAGTTCCGTATCCATGAAAACGTAGATGTAGAAAAACTAAAGATGAAACATCGCTAACAACATCATTGCTGAAACGTAGGCTTTTTAAGCGTTCCTTAGCCATTCGCGCTCCAACAACTTCGTGATGGTGAAAAGAAACGCCACCGCCTTCAATTAGCTCACGGGTTTTAGGTTTGCCAATGTCATGCAATAACGCTGCCAGGCGAATAACTAAATTTGGCCCGCTTAGTCGATCTTCTAAAGCAATTGCCTGCTCTAATACCTTTAGCGTGTGCTCATACACATCTTTGTGGTGATGGTGTTCATCGATTTCTAATTTTAACTTTGGGATTTCCGGAAGCACATAATCAGCTAATCCAGTTTCAACTAATAAAGTAAGCCCAACTCTTGGGTTATCCGACATTATTAATTTTATAAATTCATCTCGAATTCGTTCTGCGGAGATTATTTCAATGCGAGCAGCCATCTCTTTTATTGCAATAATTATTGCTGGATCAACTTCAAATCCCAATTGCGCAGCAAATCTTGCAGCGCGCATCATCCTTAGTGGATCATCTGAAAAAGAATTTTCTGGAGTTCCAGGAGTACGCAAAACTTTGCGCGCTAAGTCATTTATGCCATCAAAGTTATCAATAAAAGTTGGAGGAGTCGTTGTGAGTTCAAGAGCCATTGCATTCACTGTGAAATCTCGACGCAGTAAATCGCCTTCGATTGTCTCGCCGAATTTAACTTCTGGGTTGCGACTATCGATTTCATATTTTTCACTGCGATAAGTTGTTATCTCTACAGTTACATCACCGTATTGCGCAGCTATAGTTCCAAATTCACGCCCAGTTTCCCAAATAGAATCTGCACCTTTTTTAATTATGGCTTTTGTTTCATCTGGTTTTGCATTAGTTGTAAAATCTAAATCGTTTCCAAGTCGCCCTAAAATTGCGTCACGAACCGGGCCTCCGACTAGCGCCAGAGAAAAGCCAGCCTTCGCAAACTTTTCTGCAAGATCAGAGGCAAGGGGCTTGCTTGATAACGCAGAAATAGCGAGATTGGTAGCGATTATTTTTGGGTTCGTTGTCACAGTATCCAAGGCTAGAGCAGTAACCTTGCTTCATGACCACGGCGCCTGGTGGCGGTGGCGAGGCTAAACGGAAAAAACGTCGGAGACGACGTCCGAAGGGCCCGACCCCACCAAATTTAAATAATTCTGAGACTACCCAAGTGAAGCCTGCTGCAAAAAAAACAGCCCCTAAACGCGTTTATGCCAAGCGAGTAGATGAAATAAGTGCGGGCGGTTTAGTAATCGATTCGACTGGAACTAAAGGTTTATTAATCGGGCGCCGCGATTTAAAGGATCAAAGTCGTGAACGTTTGCTCTGGTCACTTCCAAAGGGACACATTGAAGAAGGTGAAACCCCAGAACAAGCTGCGGTTCGTGAAGTTCAAGAAGAAACTGGAATTGAAAGTGAAATATCGAAAGAGCTTGGTGTAATTAATTTCTGGTTCATGGCCGGTGGAAATCGAATTCATAAAACAGTTCATCATTATTTATTTCGAGAAGTTGGCGGAAAGCTCGCGCCTCAATTGACTGAAGTTGATGACGTGGGTTGGTTCCCATTGGATGAGATTGTGGAATTACTGGCTTACCCAGATGAGAAGAAGTTAATTGCGAAGTCTGGTGATTTAGTCACATGAGAAAAGTATTAACTTCGATTTTTGTATTAGCGCTAATTTTATTAGGTGCACCAATTGCTAACGCCGAAAGTGTTGCAATTACAATTTCTGAACCATCTCATCGACAAATTGACGGCGTTTTTATCGATGATGAACTCACCACATTGCTTTCTTATGAAGGACGCCTGGGTCAATTGGTTTTCAATCCAGCTCGTGGGAGTAGAACCTGGTTTATAGATCCTCAACTAATTGAAGAAGTAACAGCAATGACATCTGATTACGCGCTAATAGGTGGCAAAAAAGGTTCTGGCGATACAGTAGCAAAAAATTGGCTAAATCAACTTGCAGCAATAACTCGGGGCGATCAAATAAGTGCTCTGCCGTTCGGTTCGCCATCTGGTCATTGGATTTCAAAACTATCGCCAGATAAATCGGAGTTTTACCTTAGTTTCGGAGCAAGGAGATTAACTGCGCTTTTAAAGCGACAGGTAAATCAGATGGAAAGTTTTTCAAACAACACTCCTCAAAAGTTAGATAATTCCACTATAAATGCTTATAAAGAAGCCCAACGAGTTCTAGGGATTAATTCTGGTTTTATGACGCAAGCAGAAATTGAAACGTTTCAAAGTCAGAGCGCTTCGGTATTACATCCAGACTTGAAAGTTAGCACCCGCACGATATTGGCTTTGGATTTGTTTTCAGCCGCACTAGAAGTTTCTGAAAGTATAAGACTCGCACCTGGTAGGTTCACGGTCACAACTACTAAGCAAAATTTACCAATCACCTTGGTTAATGACTTTACAAACCCTGCCAAAATTTCCTTAAGAGTCGAAACGATAAATGGAAAAGTTATTGTAGGAAAAGTTCCAGACCAAGTTGTGGGTGGAAAATCTAAAATCCAAGTGATGATCCCGGTTGAGGTTATTACTTCTGGCAAAAGTACTCTTGTTGTTAAGATTTATTCAGAGAAGCGCAAATTGCTTGGAAATGAAGTGTTTTACCCGGTGACACTTAAAGTTATTAGCCCTGTCGCAACTTGGATAACTACTGGTGCGGCAATAGTTTTATTTCTATCAGCGCTAGTTCAAAGCTTCAGAAGGATTAGAAAAACTAGAAAGAAAAGTGAGGTGGTTGTAAATGACTAACCACTCGCTTTTAAAATCATCGACAATTATGGCGGTTGGGACAATTGTCTCGCGCATTACCGGATTAGCGCGTGGTCTGCTTCTGGTTGCTGTACTAGGAACCACTTTGCTAGGCGATACCTTCAACGTTGCAAACACAATGCCAAATATTTTGTACAACTTAATAATTGGTGGCGCGTTAACTGCAGTTTTTGTCCCACAAATAGTTCGGGCAACAAGTGACGAAGATGGTGGAAGCGCTTTTATCTCAAGGCTGGTAACAGCCACTTTTGTTTTCTTAGCTGGGCTTGTTCTAGTAGCAATTCTTCTAGCCCCAGTATTAGTTCGAATTTTTGCGACAAGTTACATCGGACGACCAGAATTTGAAGTAACAACTTTATTTATGCGCTACTGCTTGCCACAAATACTTTTCATGGGCTTGTTTGCGCTACTTGGCCAGGTTGCAAATGCAAAAGGAAAATTTGGCCCCATGATGTGGGCCCCGGTTTTAAATAACTTGATTGCTATTGCGGTCTTTGGTTGGTTTTTAAAGTATTCAACTCAACCTACTGTCACAACAATTCCTGATTCTGAAATCATCTGGATTAGTTTGGGTTGCACGGTTGGGTATATGGCACAAGCGCTAATTTTAATTCCCTCAATTTCCCAGACAAAAATAAGAATTCGCCCAAGGTTTGATTGGCGTGATTCGGAGTTGCGCAAGTCGTTACACCTGGCTTCATGGACTCTGTTATTTGCTGCTATTTCTCAGGTGAGTTATTTGGTAACTGTTAATTTATCTACTGGGGCAGCGGTTAAATCTTTAAACAACGGAATTGAAACTGGCGTTGGTTTTACTCCGTTTAGCAATGCGCTTCTTATTTATATGTTGCCCCATTCAATTATTACTATTTCAGTAGTTACTGCTCTACTTCCTGCTCTCTCAAAACTCGCTCATGAAAAGAAGTCTCCGTTAATTCATGATCAGCTTGTTAGTGCAATGCGATTAGTAGGACTAGTTACAGTTCCTAGTTCCATTGCCTTCTTATTCTTTGGTCCGTTAATGACTGAAACGCTCTTCTTTGGTATTTCGTTAGCTGATTCGAATTATTTGGGATATACCTTGAGTGCGCTGGCCCTGGGCCTGGCACCTATGAGCATTAATTTGATTGCCCTTCGCGGATTGAATGCATTTGAAAATGTGAAATTACAAGTTTTGAGTAATGCGATTATGAATATCGTTGCGGTAATTGTTTCAGTAATTGTTGCTTTTACTCTTCCGCCAGAATGGGTAACTGTTGGATTGGCGGGAGCGCTAGCACTTAGTTATTACTTTGGAGCTTGGAGCACTATTCGATTGCTTCGTCGATATGGAATTTCGATCGTTATTTCTGAGGTCTTTGGTTTTTATCTCAAACTCACCGTTCTTGCGCTCCTGATTTCGGTTCCTATTTGGTTAATGCGAAATCTAATTCCAGGCGGGAATATGGTGCGCCTCTTTGTCGTTCTAGCAGTGTGTGGAGTTGGTTATTTTGCACTCTGCAAAATTGCCCGTGTTAGTGAGATAACTAGTGCCTTTCAAGTTCTAGCCAGACGTAAAAAGATAGGGTAGTCAGATGAGTGAAATACATGATGTTGTAATTGTTGGGTCGGGCCCGGCTGGATATACCGCAGCCATTTATGCGGCTCGTGCGCAACTTTCACCAGTACTTTATGAAGGCTCGGTTACCGCTGGCGGCGCCTTAATGAACACAACCGAAGTAGAAAATTTTCCTGGTTTCGTGGAAGGTGTCATGGGGCCAGATCTTATGGATTCAATGCGCAAACAATCCGAAAGATTTGGGACAAAAATAATTACTGATGACATAGTTTCCATGGAATTAAGTGGAGATATTAAAGTTCTTAAAGATGGATCCGGAAATACCTTACAAGCAAAATCTGTGATTCTTGCAACTGGTTCGGCTTATAAAGAAATTGGATTGGTAAATGAGAAACGGCTATCTGGTCGAGGTGTTTCTTGGTGCGCTACTTGCGATGGTTTTTTCTTTAGAGAGAAAGTTGTAGCTGTTGTAGGTGGCGGTGATTCTGCGATGGAAGAAGCCAACTTCCTAACAAGATTTGCAAGTAAGGTTTTTGTAATTCACCGTAGAGATTCACTACGTGCATCGAAAATTATGGTTGAGCGCGCCCATGCAAATCCAAAGATTGAATTTATTTGGAATACTGAAGTTATAGATGTTCTTGGTGCGGATAAAGTTTCTGGGCTAAAACTCCGCAATCTGCTCACCAATGAAGAGAGTGAAGAAGATTTCGATGGTTTATTTGTTGCTATTGGTCACCTTCCTAGAAGTGAACTACTTGTTGGCCAAATAGATTTAGATGGCGAAGGTTATGTAAAGGTTGAAGGCAGTTCTACCCGCACCAACCAAAAAGGTGTCTTTGCTTGTGGGGATCTAGTCGATCACACCTACCGTCAGGCGATTACCGCCGCTGGATCTGGCTGCCAAGCAGCGCTAGATGCAGAGCGCTTTATTTCCGGACATTAAATATAATCAACCAATCAAGTGTTAGATAATGCTAGTTAATGCCAATTAAATAGAGGAAGAGGGAAAAATGAGTGCAGCGCAACCAGTAACAGCCGCTACTTTTGATGAAGTAGTTCTAAAGAGTTCAACACCAGTGCTTGTAGATTTTTGGGCAGAGTGGTGTGGCCCATGCCGCGCTGTTGGTCCAATCCTTGATGAGATCGCTGCGGAATATGCTGGAAAACTTAAAGTTGTTAAGTTAAATACCGATGAAGAGTCAGCTATAGCAATTAAGTATGGAATCACTTCAATTCCTACTTTAAATGTTTACGTTAATGGCGAAGTTGTAAAAACGGTTATTGGTGCAAAGCCAAAGCCAGCACTTCTTAAAGAACTAGCAGCGTTTATTTAAATTCATGTCCCCAACTGGTGAGGAGACCAATGTAATTTCGTTGGTCACAAATACTTTAACCAGACTTGGGTTTTTAAAAACCGCATCAACTAATTTTGGTGCGGTTGAAGAAGATGGGCTACGTGCATTTCAACAAGAACGTGGCCTGATTGTTTCAGGCGAAATTGATGAGCCAACAATTCGAGCAATTGATGAAGCGCGTTGGAAACTAGGCGATCGAATCCTGTCTTTCGTTCCGGGAAAACCGCTTCGCGGAGATGACGTTGCCGCGCTGCAATCGCGGTTAGTTGAAATGGGTTTTGATTGTGGTCGAGTCGATGCGGTATTTGGCATCCGAACCGAAGCAGCAACTAAAGAGTTTCAAAAATCTGTTGGTGTGAAAGTTGATGGCGTATGTGGTCCCGCGACAATCATGTCATTGATGAGATTGTTAAAAACAGTTTCTGGTGGTGCTCCAACTCTTCTTAGAGATAACGCTAATCGTGCGGTTCGTGGGCCAGCCCTAGCAAATAAAATTATTGTTTTGGACCCAAGTTCGCTTCCAGAAGATCAAGAAGTAACTTTTGATATTGCGCAACGACTTGAAGGTCGATTAATTGCTCTTGGCGTGACAGTTTTTATCTCGGGGAGCAAAGCAAAAAATCCAAGTGAAAGTGATCGAATAAAATTAGCTAATGAATCAGGCGCTGATTTAGTGATTTCGTTTCATACAGATAATTACAAAAATGAGTTAGCGCACGGTCTGGCAACTTATTACTATGGCAATGAATTACATGGTGTGCATTCCATTGTTGGCGAAAGGTTTGCCGCACTTGTTCAGCGTGAAATAACAGCGCGCACCGATCTACTAAATTGTCGCACCCATGCTAAATCTTGGGATTTGTTGCGTCTGACAAAAGCGCCAGCCGTACGAATTGATTTGGGATATTTATCTAATACTGGAGATGTTAAGCGGCTATCTGATGTGGCTTTTCGCGAGACGCTGGTTGAATCAATAATGGTCGCTATTCAACGGCTTTATCTTTCTGCGGAAAATGATGCAAAAACTGGCGCTTTAAAGATTTCAGACCTGCGAAGGGCTGGAATTCGTAAGGATTAATTACAACTTCGCCGGCCAACTTAAATGTGGCAAGATTGGACAATGAGCAATGACATCACGCGCATTCATACCGGGGAGATTCAGAATTTAACTGATCGTTTTGCCCACCGTGCAGCGATGATGAAGCCAAGTGAAATTCGTTCGCTATTCGCTGTTGCATCTCGCCCAGATATTGTCTCGCTTGCTGGTGGAATGCCAAATCTTTCGGCTTTCCCAATGGAGATGATGGCGAGTGTTATCGCGAAATTAATCTCTGACAATGGCCAAGAAGCTTTGCAATATGGAAGCGGTCAGGGACATCCAAAACTTCGTGAACAAATTTGTGATGTTATGGCGCTTGAAGGGATTCGCGCACATCCAGACGATGTAATTGTTACAACCGGTTCACAACAAGCACTTGATTTAATTTCTAGAATTTTTATTGACCCAGGTGATGTGGTCTTAGTTGAAGCCCCGTCATATGTCGGCGCCCTTGGTACATTTCATCAATATGAAGCCAAAGTGGTTCATGTTGCCATGGATGAAAATGGATTGATCCCGATTGCGCTACGCGAGGCAATTGTTGCTACCCGCGCGACTGGTCGCAAAATAAAGTTTTTGTATTTGATTCCCAATTATCAGAACCCTGCTGGTGTGCTGTTGAGTTCCGAGCGCCGCACTGAAATTCTTGAAATTTGTCGTGAAGAATCTATTTTCGTAATTGAAGATAATCCGTATGGCCTGCTTGGCTTTGATCGACCTTCGCCAAATGCAATGCGAGCTGAGGATTCTGAAAATGTTTTATATCTTGGAACATTCTCTAAGACGATTGCTCCGGGTTTCCGTGTTGGTTGGGCTCTGGTTCCACAAGCGCTTAAAGAGAAATTGGTTATTGCGAGTGAATCTTCAATTCTCTGCCCAGCGAATTTTACGCAGTTAGCAATTTCTAGTTATCTCTCTGACCAACCTTGGCGAGATCAAATTGCATCTTTTACGGGGCTTTATAAGGTTCGCCGTGATGTAATGCTTGAAACCCTTGAAAAAACTTTCCCTGCCGGTGCCACATGGACCAAACCTGGTGGCGGTTTTTATGTTTGGGTAACACTTCCACCTGAAATTGATACCAAAGCGTTAATGCCTAAAGCAATTGTTTCTAAGGTCGCTTATGTTCCTGGAACCGCTTTTTATGCCGATGGTTTCGGCAGTTGGTCGCTGCGACTTTCTTATTGTTTCCCAAGCCCAGAACGAATTCGTGACGGTGTTACATCTCTTGCTGGTGTTATTAAGACCGAAATGCAGTTACGCGGTTTAAATTAATTTATTAATTCGTTCTAAATCTTCAAGTGTTGCAAATTCGATTGTGATCTTTCCTTTTTGTTTTCCAAGTTCAACGCTTACTCGAGTATCCAAGCGATCTGACATTCCGTCTGCTAGTTCCTTAAGTCTTGGTGAGCGAATTTTGCCAGCCTTAGGTGTTGCCGCTTTTTTAGAACCTTGATGTGTTGCAACGATCTCTTCGGTAGCCCGAACGCTCAAACCTTCAGCAACTATTCGCCCTGCTAGTTTCTCAATTTCACTCTCATCACTCAAAGTTAAAAGTGCCCTTGCATGTCCGGCAGATAAAATTCCGGCCGCAACTCGGCGTTGAACACTTGCTGGCAAATTTAACAGACGAAGCGTGTTTGTAATTGCTGGCCTAGATTTACCAACTTTAATTGCAAGTTCATCATGGGTGTATCCGAAATCGTTTAACAGGTTTTGATAAGCCGAGCCCTCTTCTAATGGATTTAATTGGCTGCGGTGAATATTTTCGAGAAGCGCTTCGCGAAGTAATTCGTTGTCTGGAGTCTGTCGAATAATTACTGGAATTGTTTTTAAGCCAGCTAATTTTGAAGCGCGTAATCTGCGCTCTCCCATAATTAATTCATATCGTCCGCCACCGATATCTCTAACAACCGGTGGTTGAAGAACGCCAACTTCTTTTATTGATGCAGATAATTCTGCAAGGGCTTCGGTATCAAAAATTGTTCTTGGTTGTTTTGGGTTTGGAACAATTGCATTTATATCTACTTCACCTTGATCTGCAATTGTTACACCGGTGTTTGTAATTAGTGGTGCGCTTAATGATGTTGGAATTAATGAATCTAGGCCGCGACCTAATCCGCCTTTGCGTGTACTCATGCTGTGTGTGCTCCATCATTTAAATTGTTTATTTGGTTTAAAGCATCACCAGAACCACGTCGGGCAATCTCTCGTGCGACTGTCATATAAGCAATAGCTCCCGGAGATGATGCGTCGTATGTCATTACTGTTTGATTAAATGATGGTGCTTCAGAAATTCGAACTGCTCTTGGAATAGGAATATCAATTAATTCGTTTGGAAAATGTTGGCGAACTGTGTTTGCGACATCATTTGCAAGGCGAGTTCTAGAATCAAACATGGTCAGAACTATTGTTGTGATTCGCACTCTTTGGTTTAACATCTGTTGCACTTGTTGCAGAGTTTTTAATAACAGAGTTAAGCCTTCTAGCGAGTAATACTCGCATTGAATTGGAACCATAACTTCTTCTGCTGCGGTTAGTGCATTAATTGTTAAAAGCCCGAGGCTTGGTGGACAATCGATAATTACATAATCAAGTCGTGCGCCGGCCGCTTCGCGTTCAGCCAAGAATTGTTCTAGCGCTAACTTCAGCCTTGATTCGCGAGAAACAAAACCAACCATGTTTATCTCGGCGCCAGCTAAATCAACATCTGCTGGTGCGCATTCAAGGTTTGGGAAGCCAGCAACCTTTGTGATCACTTCCGAAAGTGGAAGATCTTTCACGAGGACTTCATACATTCCGGCAAGTTCTTCGCGATCGATGCCAAGAGCGGTGCAGGCATTTCCTTGCGGATCTAAATCAATAACTAGGACTTTAAGCCCACCCATAGCTAGGGCCGCCGCAATGTTTACAGCCGTTGTGGTTTTGCCTACCCCGCCTTTTTGGTTGGCGACAGTGAAAACCCGGGTCTTCAAAGGTGTGGGCATCGGCTCTTTGAGTCGCCGAATACCGATCACTTTTGGGTTGGATGTTTCACGTGAATCATTCACGTGAGTATCTAACCAGCCTTTTTGAGTTCAATAACTCGTGCTAGCGGCAACTCGCCTATTTGGATCTCGTGTAGCTCTGCCTTTGCCACCTTTTTAAAGACTTTGGGGGCCTCTAGCTTTGCTGCCTCTAACTCTTCGGCTGCAGACTCCCCTTTCATGGCCAGTAAAGATCCGCCGCCCATAACTAAATGCCAAGAAACTGTTGCTAATTTTGGAAGCGGGGCTACCGCCCTTGCCGTTACGTAATTGAATCCACCTTTGAAGCTCTCGGCGCGACCCCTTTTTACCGCTATTTCAATCCCGAGTTCAGCCACCACCTCTTCAAGGAAGTCGATCCGTCGTTGCAGGGGCTCCAGGAGAGTGACTTTTAGGTCTGGTCTAGCCAGCGCGATGACAATTCCAGGCAAGCCAGCGCCAGAACCGATATCTAGGAGCGAGGCCCCATTAGAAATTAGCGTGGTGACAGGGATGCAGTTGGCAATGTGGCGATCCCAAATGCGGTCTCCCTCTTTTGGACCAACCAAGCCCCGGTCAATTCCCCAAGTTGCCAGGATTTCGGCATATCTAGCTACCTCTTTTTGGCGCTCGCCAAAGTAGGTAGAAATCAGGGTTTCACGTGAAACACTCACCAGGAAGAGAAGGTTTTATTCAGCGAGAACTACAACGCAGCGATTTGGGTCTTCGCCCTCTGATTCGCTGGTTAGGCCAATTTCTTGGATGGTGTCGTGTACAACCTTGCGTTCGAAAGCATTCATTGGGCGCAGCTTTACAGATTCACCTGAAGCTTTAACTTGGTCAGCGATTTCGTGGGCCAGCTTGGCTAGCTCCTCTTTTTTGTCGCCACGGAAGTTATCAATATCCAACATTAATCGTGAGCGCTCGCCGGTCGATGTTTGGACCGCAAGACGAGTCAGCTCTTGAATTGCATCAAGGACTTCGCCGCGATCTCCTACGAGGTGGCCGAGTGCGCCGCCGGCGATTGCCAGGGAAGCTCGGTCATTCTCGACGTCGATATCGATATCCCCATCAAGGTCTGCAATGTCGAGTAGGGCTTCGAGATAATCCGCCGCTACATCTCCCTCTTCTTCAAGACGGGCGACTAGGGACTTCTTCTCTAGCTTTTCTGACTTCTCTGTGGTTTCTACTGTTTCAACTACTTCGCTCATTTTTACTCTCCTTGGTTTGATAAAAATTGGTGAAAGTTAATTTAACTGATTTAACTAATTTGACCGATTTAACCGATATATCCGATTTACTACTTCCGCTTCTTCTTCTTTTTAGAAGGTTGTTGACGTTGTTTTGGCTGCTCTGTTCCTGGCTCGATCTGGGTGGTTCCGGGTTCATCATCGATTGGAAGAATGCCATTAGTTTTATTTTTTAATTCACGCTTCTTTGCTAACTCTTCATATGCAGGTGACCCTGGTGTTGGGTTTCTTTTAATTACATAAAACTGTTGACCAAATGTCCACAAGTTTGTTGTTGACCAATAAATTAAAACTCCAACTGGAAAGTTAACGCCCGAGACTGCAAAAATTACTGGAAATACATAGAGCATGATTTTTTGTTGCTGCAACATCATATTGTTTGATGAATCCATCTTTGGCATTCCCTTAACCATTAACTGGCGTTGGGTGATGAAAGTTGTTGCGGACATGAAAGCAATTAAAACAACAGTTACAAGTTTGGTTTGTGTATTTGAATCACTGCTTAAAAATGTGTTTGAAAGATTCGCTCCGAAGAATTTGGCTTCTTGGGCAGATGCAAGCAAATCACCCTTTAAAACTCCGTGGGATGTATTTCGGGCAATTCCATTTAGAACTGTAAAGAGCGCAAAGAAGATTGGTGCTTGAGCCAAGATTGGGAAACATGATGCCAAGGGATTTGTTTTGTGTTCTTTGTAAAGCTTCATCATCTCTTCGGATTGCTTTTGGCGATCGTCTTTGTGCTTCTTTTGAATTTCTTTCATGTGTGGCTGTAGCGCTGTTAGTGCGCGTTGGCTCTTAATCTGCTTAACAAATAATGGAATTAAAATAATTCGGATAACAATAACCAAGCCGATAATTGAAAGGCTCCACTTAATACTTTCGTTTGAGTCCTTGCCAAAAACATAACCGAGCAAAGAGTGAAAAGTCACCATGACCCAAGAAACGGCGTAATACAAGGGGTTTAGGATAGATCCCATTAATTTGTCCCATTCATTATTTTTGTTGCTTTTTTTATTGGTTGATTTGAACTCTTTGATAGAACATAGTCAACGCCGCCATGTGACCATGGATTGCATCGGACCAATCGCCACACTGCCATCGCTAAGCCTTTTGCGCCATATTCAGTGACTGCGTCGGATGCATATGTTGAGCAACTTGGGTAATACTTACAACGAGGAGCAAGTCCTGGGGAAATCCAATTTTGGTAAATTTTAATTAAGCCGGCGAATATGTTTCTCATAATTCTTATAAACCTACCGACGATTTATTTAAAACTTTTGGCATTAGCTCGTTTAGTTCGACTTCGTAATTTGATTGAAGGCGAAGAACTCGAATTACTAATTTGCTGCCTGTTGGAATGTTTGAAATGTGTGTAGCAATCAAGTGGCGCAACTGTCTTGAAACTCGATGGCGGGAAACAGATCCACCCACTGATTTATTTACAATGAGTCCAATTTGAGGCGCGTTGACATCGCCGGTCTTGGTCGGGCTAATTGAATTTGTTTTTAGGTAGACCACAAGCGATAAAGAAGTTGCTCGGACTCCAGTTTTTGTAGTTAGAGCGAAATCTTTGCTTGTGCGCAACCGGT
>CAWURN010000110.1:0-31491 GCA_963924835.1 Candidatus Nanopelagicaceae bacterium
GATGGATCTAATTAACGTCTTCAAAGATATTGCTTCAAAGCTGCCAAAGGCTGATCGCATAACTGTTGGCTTCCCGGGAATGGTTCGTCACGGAGTAGTAGTGAATACCCCGCATTACGTAAATGTAAAAGGGCCGCGCACCAAAGTTGATCCAGAGTTGTTCTATGCCTGGAAGGGTTTAGATTTCAGAAGTCAGGTCGAAAAAACTTTTAAGCTTCCAACCTTGATGTTAAATGATGCTGAAGTCCATGGCGCTGGCGTTGTTGCGGGTTCTGGTTTTGAAGTTGTCTTAACACTTGGAACCGGTCTTGGTTGCGCAGTATTTGATGGTGGAAAACTTGCACCTCATATCGAACTTTCGCATGCACCAATTCGTCGATCAACAATTTATGATGAATGGATTGGCGAACATGAACGCCGTCGCCTTGGTGATTCATTCTGGTCTCGCCGAATTCGCGCAATGGTTACTGACTTACGCCCAGTCTTTCACTGGGATCGACTTTATTTAGGTGGCGGAAATGCCCGCCGAATCACACCTTACGTATTAGAACTTATTGGCGACGACGTTGTTATTGTTCCTAATGCTGCTGGAATTGTTGGTGGAGTGCGCGCTTGGAATTTAACCCGAGTTTAAAATGAGATCACTTTGAACAGAGGCGTTTATCCAGTAATTCAAACCCCTTTGGATGAGCACGACCAAATTGATGAAGTAGTTTTTGAATCAGAGATTAATTGGCTAATTAAATCTGGTGTTAAAGGTTTAGTCCTTGCAATGGTTTCAGAAGTAATGCGATTTAGCGCTGCAGAGCGTCGCAACCAATGGCAGATAGTGCTTCGCATACTTGACGGGCGCCTGCCACTAATCGTTAGCGTCGGTGGCGAAAGCACGGCAATCGCAATTCAGTTAGCAAAAGCGGCAGAATCCGACGGCGCTTCTGCGCTAATGGCAACTCCACCAGCTTCATTCCCAGCCACCTCATCCGAAATATATTCTTACTACACCGCAATAATTGAAGCCGTGCAAATTCCATTGATAGTTCAGGATGCAAGTAATTACATGGGTCAGCCACTTGAACTTGAGATGTATGGAAAATTGCTTGAGAAATATGGCAATACTCGTGTCCAATTTAAACCTGAGGCGAAGCCTGTTAAGGAACGTATGGCGGCGCTACAAGAAATTGCAGGAGGCAAAGCCAAAGTTTACGAAGGTCAGAGCGGTTTGGATTTGTTAGATACCCACCCACTTGGACTCGTTGGCACAATGCCCGGAGCAGAAATTTGTTGGGCGATTGTTGCAATATGGGATGCACTGGAAGTCAAGGACTTAGTAAGAGCTTCTGCCATCCATGCTTGCGTGGGCAAATTAGTTGCACTTCAGCCAACCATCGATGCCTATGTCGCTGTAGAAAAATACCTATTAGTAAAGCAAGGAATCTTCACTTCAAGCCGTCAGCGGGGCCCAGTGAGCACAATTCTCAGCGCGCAATCCAAGAATGAAATTGATCTAATTTTCAATGAGCTAGTTCAAGTTGTTGGAAATTAAACCCAACCACCAGTTCTGATTAGGTTGAAATTCGACATGCGAAAATAAGTTGGCTCAGGTAATGTTTTAGCGTGCGCAAATTAATAACAGGTGTTCTTGCCTTTTCAATTATTAGCAGTGGTATCAGCAGTGGGGTTGCCCATGCTCATCAACCAGTAGTTTTATTGGACTCAGATAAAACAGCCGCAGCAGGACCTTTGCTTGTGGATGGAACTGTTTCATTTGCGGTGCGGGCATCGTTCTCTAAAGCCGGACAGAAGAAAGCTTTTCGTGCTCAGTTCAACCAAGGCGATTCGCTTGCTGTTCAATATTTAATAGTTGATAAGAAGCCAGAGAGCGCTTTGCGCACTAAATCAATGCCAACACTTGTTATCACTGATCCGACAGGATCGAAAGTCACTATGAAGTTGAGCGAGCGAACAAAATTTTATGAGCCATTTGGCAAGGTTAATTACTTATATCTCGGACGGTACAACACCGAAGCACGTAGTGGGATTTATAGTTTTGTCATTACATCAAAAAGTAAAGCGGCAATCACGATTGCTGTGGGAGAGAGAGAAGGAGTTGTCGGCGAGATAGTTCGCGGGCCAGCTGCATCTCCAAAACCATCGGCAAGTTCAACACCAAAACCGACCACAGCAGAAAAAGAATCGACCGCGCCAACTGCCGAAGCAACTGGATACACAATGGAGAAAGTAAAATCCAATAACAGCGCAACGCGCTGTTGGTCTGTAATACGTGGAAATGTTTATGATTTAACTAATTGGATAAATCAGCATCCTGGGGGATCCGGGGCAATTCGTGGTTTGTGCGGTACGGATGGAACTACAGAATTTTCAGCTAAACATAAAGGGCAGAGCAATCCAGAGTCGCGCCTGGCTAGTTATTTATTGGGACCACTCCAGAAGTAAAGTTAGTTCTTAAATAATTACTTAAGAAGCTGAAGAGAAAGAACTGGCTACGATTTTTTCGTTGCGGTTCAAGATTGCTAAACGATCTTCTTCAGTTAAGCCGCCCCAAATTCCATATGGTTCAGCCAAGGTAAGTGCTTGTTTTCTACACGCTTGAAGAACTGGACATGAAGCACAAACTGCTTTCGCTGCATTCTCACGATTCTTGCGACGTGGTCCGCGTTCGCCATCGGTGTAAAAGAACATTTCAGTTGGAAGCTCGCGGCAGGCAGCGGACTCTTGCCATTCCCAATCAGAAGCGATTGGTCTTGGTTGTAATTGACTTGTCATTACAGCTCCAATCCCTCAACTTGTTACTAACGGGAACACTACAACCGCGCCATAGGTTGTTCAAGTATCGGCCGGCTTTTGTTGCCAAATTGGAGCGTTTCAAGTGGCGCGCCTCACTCCAACTAGGGAGAATTGCCCCATGGCCCGCTCTGTAATAACCGTTGATGCGGAAGATTCCCTAACCGTTGCGGCGGTAGCTAGAAGGCTGGGAGTCGCCCCAGCAACACTTAGAACCTGGGACCGCAGGTATGGAATAGGACCTAGCGAACATAACTCAGGAACTCACCGAAGATATTCGGCGAGCGACGTGACAAGACTGTCTGCAATGGTCCGGTTGATTGTTGCCGGAGTAACTCCCAAAGATGCAGCAATTAAAGCGCTGGAATTAAATTTAAAGGGCGCCCAGAATAAAGTTGAAAAATTAATCCAAAAATCTGAAGACCAGTGTGATCTAGTTTCACTCCTGTTTAAATCCACATTGAAATTTGATCAAGGTAAAATTGAAAGTTTAATCAGGAAATCCATCAGTGAAATTGGAGTAGAACAAACTTGGGTTGAAGTTATATCTCCGCTGTTGGTTTTGGTTGGTGATGAATGGGTTCGGACTGGAACTGGAATTGAGATCGAACATTTTTTGAGTGAAGTATTGCGTAAAATTTTAAGTGAGAATTTAGGAACAATCTCACGCCCTAAAAATAGCCGTCCAGTTCTACTTGCATGTGTTGAAAATGAGATGCACTCGTTGGCTCTTTTGGCGTTGGCAGCAGTCCTTGCAGAGGCAAGAATCGAGTGCATTTTTCTTGGCGCCAGAACCCCACAAAGTGCACTCAATCAAGTAATCATCAAATCTGCGCCGCCGGCAATCTTTCTCTGGGCTCAACTCAGTGAAAATGCAGATCATAAATATGTTAAATCAATACCTGCACTTCGCCCGGCGCCACGAGTTTTGCTTGGTGGGCCAGGATGGAAGAGTGCGAAAGTGGCCGCTAACAACAAGTTGGTAATCACTAAAGGATTGCGTGATGCCCGAGAGCAAATTATTGAGGCTTTAGCCGTTTAAATTAGGCAAGAAGTCTGGGAAATCTAGCGATTTTGATTGACTAGACTTGTCCCATGCTTGAAGGTGCTCGCGACAAAGTCGCAATGCTCGGACTCACATACGACGACGTCCTTCTGCTTCCTGATGCATCTGATGTTGTGCCAAGTGAAGTTGATACTAAAACCCGGCTTACTCGAAAGATTTCGCTAGAGATTCCACTAATTTCATCTGCAATGGACACTGTTACCGAATCCGCAATGGCAATTGCAATGGCCAAAGCCGGCGGCATCGGAATAATTCATCGCAATTTACCAATCGAAGAGCAAGTAAAAAATGTTAAGGCTGTTAAAGCACATGGAATTGTTGGTGCCGCAGTTGGTGTTGGCGACGATGGCTTTGCTCGTGCTACTGCGCTAATCGAAGCAGGTGTTGATGTGGTTGTCGTAGATACTGCGCACGGACATCATCGTGCTGTGCTTGATGCAATTGCACGAATTAAAAAAGAATTTCCCGATATTCAAATTATCGGTGGCAACGTCGCAACTCGTTCTGGCGCGCAGGCACTTATAAATGCTGGCGCAGATGCTGTGAAAGTTGGAGTCGGACCCGGATCAATTTGCACAACGCGAGTTGTTGCAGGTGTTGGTGTTCCGCAAATCACCGCAATCATGGAAGCCCACAAAGCATGTGTCAAAGCCGATATTCCACTTATTGCAGATGGCGGCTTGCAATATTCAGGCGACATTGCAAAAGCAATTGTTGCTGGTGCTGATTCCGTAATGCTTGGTTCATTACTTGCAGGTTGCGATGAATCACCTGGAGAGCTTGTTGAAGTTGGTGGCAAAAAATTTAAGGCATATCGCGGAATGGGTTCACTTGGCGCAATGCAATCGCGTGGTGATAAAAAATCTTATTCCAAAGACCGTTACATGCAGGACGATGTTTTAGCTGAAGATAAATTAGTTCCAGAAGGTATTGAAGGAAAAGTTGCCTATCGTGGCCCAGTATCTGAAATGGTTCATCAACTAGTTGGCGGACTTCGTTCTGGAATGGGTTATGCAGGTGCACCAACAATTGCTGATTTGCAGCAGAATGGGCAACTTATTCAAATTACTTCTGCTGGCTTACAAGAGAGCCATCCACATGATGTTTTGCACGTAGCAGACGCCCCGAACTACACCGGAAAAGGAAAGTAGCCATGAACGAAATCGAAATCGGACCAGGTAAGCGGGCCCGCGTAGGTTATTCATTCGATGACATCGCGATAGTTCCCAGCCGACGAACCCGTGATCCCGAAGAAGTTTCAATTGCCTGGCAGATCGATGCCTACAAGTTTTCACTTCCGATGATGGCAGCACCAATGGATTCAGTAGTTTCACCTGATACTGCAATTGCAATCGGAAAGCTTGGCGGGCTTGGTGTTTTGAATCTTGAAGGACTTTGGACTCGTCATGATGATCCAAGAATTCCATTGGGCGAAATTGCTTCGATGCCACAAGATAAAGCAATTCGGAGAATGCAAGAACTTTATGCTCTACCAATTCGTCCAGAATTAATTAAGGAACGCATTGCACAGATTCGTGCAGCCGGAGTTACGGTTGCAGCAGCACTTTCTCCGCAACGAACCGCGGAACACGCCAAAGCAGTTATTGATGCAGGCGTTGATATTTTCGTTATTCGCGGAACAACTGTTAGCGCTGAACATGTATCAGCCGAAACCGCCCCACTTAATTTAAAGAAATTTATTTATGAATTAGATGTTCCAGTAATTGTTGGTGGATGCGCAACTGGCACTGGCGCGCTTCACTTAATGCGCGCAGGCGCAGCGGGCGTACTAGTTGGTTTTGGTGGCGGCGCCGCACACACAACTCGTTCAGTATTAGGAATTGCAGTACCAATGGCATCAGCAGTTGCTGAAGTTGCATCAGCACGTCGCGATTACATGGATGAATCTGGCGGACGTTTTGTTCACGTTATTGCAGATGGTTCTGTTGGTAAATCTGGAGACATTGCCAAAGCAATCGCATGTGGTGCGGACGCAGTAATGATGGGTTCACCACTTGCTAAAGCAGTTGAATCACCAGGCAAAGGTTGGCACTGGGGTTCTGAAGCACATCACCTTGAATTACCTCGTGGTGACAGAGTTCAAGTTGGAACTGTTGGAAGCTTGGAAGAAATACTTGTCGGACCGTCACATCTTGCTGATGGCAGCATGAATTTATTCGGCGCACTACGACGCGCAATGGCTACATCTGGTTACTCAGATCTAAAAGAGTTCCAGCGCGTTGAAGTTGTTATCGATCGTGTCTGATTCTAAAAACCAAGAACTAGTTTTAGTTGTTGATTTTGGCGCGCAATATGCGCAATTAATTGCACGTCGGGTTCGCCAAGCGCAGGTTTATTCCGAGATAGTTCCTTCATCAATGGCCATTTCAAAGATGTTAGAGAAAAAGCCAACGGCAATAATTTTGTCGGGCGGGCCATCAAGTGTTTATGAAGCCGGAGCGCCAACTTTAGATCCCAAAATATTCGAAGCTGGGATTCCAATCTTTGGAATTTGTTATGGTTTTCAAGTTATGGCAGCGGCGCTTGGCGGCGTCGTAACGGAGACTGGAAAGTCTGAATTTGGACGCACTGCGCTTTCACATAAAGCAAATTCAAAATTATTAACCGGCTTGCCTGAAGAATTCAGCGTTTGGATGAGCCATGGTGACAGCGTTACAACTGCGCCCGCAGGATTTACTTCTTCTGCAAGCACAGCCGACACTGGGATTGTTGCATTTGAGAATAGTGATGCCCGATTTGCTGGCGTGCAATTTCATCCCGAAGTTTTACATTCTGAAAATGGCCAAGAAATACTGCGCCGGTGGTTAATAGATATAGTCGGATGTAAACCAGTTTGGAACTCAGAAAATATCGTTAACACCGAAGTTGAGAAGATAAGAGCTCTTGTTGGAAGCGGCCGAGTTTTGTGCGGTTTATCTGGCGGTGTGGATTCTGCAGTTGCGGCAGCAATTGTGCAAAAAGCGGTTGGGTCTCAACTAACATGCGTCTTCGTCGATCATGGCTTACTTCGCGAAGGCGAAGCAGAACAAGTAGAACGTGACTTTGTTGCTTCAACTGGCGTAACTCTTAAAGTTGTTGATGCCAAAGAGCGCTTCTTAACCGCACTTGCAGGTGTCACAGACCCAGAGACAAAGCGCAAGATAATCGGCACCGAATTCATAAGAGTATTTGAAGCAGCTGCTCGCGAAATTTCGGAAACCGAACCAATAGATTTTCTAGTTCAAGGGACTTTGTATCCTGATGTTGTTGAATCTGGGGGCGGGGATGGCGCCGCAAATATTAAATCGCATCACAATGTTGGCGGACTTCCTGATGATTTACAGTTCAAATTAATTGAACCACTTCGAACACTATTTAAAGATGAAGTTCGCTATGCCGGACTATCAATGGGACTTCCAGAGGAGATCATTTGGCGTCAACCATTTCCTGGACCTGGCCTTGCAATTCGCATAGTTGGCGAAGTAACTGAGAATAGACTTAGAATATTGCGAAAAGCTGATGCGATTGCCCGAAATGAATTGCGTATTGCTAATTTAGATCGGATAATTTGGCAGTGTCCAGTTGTTTTATTAGCTGATGTAAGAAGTGTTGGAGTTCAGGGCGATGGCAGAACTTATGGTCATCCAATTGTGCTTCGACCAGTTTCATCAGAAGATGCAATGACTGCAGATTGGAGTCGGATTCCATACGAAGTATTGGAGAAGATTTCAACCAGAATTACAAATGAAGTTAGAGAAGTTAACCGAGTTGTTTTAGATGTAACGTCTAAGCCACCTGGGACAATTGAATGGGAATAATTGGGGGTAAAGTACAAATGAAACGTTCATATGCAGTCGCAATAGTTGCAACTCTCATTACGTCATTTGTAATTACCTCACCAGCAAGTGCTGAGAAAAAACCAAAAGTTGTGAAGAAAGCAAGTCAGGTAAGTAAGACACAATCGATTTGTAAGCCAACTCGTGCGCTCGGACATAAGCCGATGAAACTTTCGGCCCCGGTAGTTAAGAAGCCATACGTAAATAGAACACTAACTTTGATTACAAACTGTGGCGAAATTGAAATAGAAGCAGATGGAATAAATGCGCCACTAACTGTAATTTCAATGAGTTATCTTGCGAATCAAGGTTTCTTTGATAAATCACCATGTCACCGCGTAACAACACAAGGAATTTTTGTTCTGCAATGTGGCGATCCATCAGGAACTGGATCGGGCGGTCCTGCCTACACAGCGCCTGACGAGAACCTTCCTAAGGGGAGTGGAAATATTTATCCAGCAGGTTCAGTTGCAATGGCGAATTCTGGTCCAAATACAAATGGCAGCCAATTCTTTATTGTTTACGATGACAATTCGGATCTTGGTCCTAATTACACACTCTGGGGCAAGGTTGTTAAAGGTTTAGATATTGTGAAGGCAGTTGCTGCACTTGGTTCAGATAATTCACATCCAGCAGGTGGCGGAGTGCCAAACCAGCCAATCACAATAAAAAAAGCGATAGCTCGTTAATTAATCGCTAGAAACTATTTTGAATATTTCGGCTAATCGACCCTCAGCCAATCCGTGCAACTTTGCATTTCGCTCGCCCCATTCGCGCAACATGTTTTCTAAGTTTGGATTGTGCGCAGTCTGACTTACATGTGCATGTAGCGCGGCAATTTTCTTATCAAATGTATCTGTTACATCAACAAAATAATCAGGCGTGTGGTGGGACATCACCCAAACTTCACGAACTCGCCAAGGCTCTAGGCCTTCGTCTTTAAGTAGATCTTCAAAGGCAAAAGGATTTCTTGCATCTGGATAAACCGCTTGAATTGCCGCTTCTCCCGCCGCCATGTGATCTGGATGGCTTGAGAACAACCGATCCCAATTTCGCTCGGGACTCTGGATAAGCATTCGCTGTGGCTTACTCTTTCGAATCTCGCGCACAATTTGCTTGCGCAATTCAATTGTTGGAACCAGCCAACCATCTCGGTGATTTAAAAATTCAATATTTGTAACTCCCAGAATTTTTCCAGCATCGCGCTGTTCTTTCTGACGGATCTTTGGCATCTCATCACGCGCAACTTCAGGATCTTCGCCGCCCTGATCACCATTTGTGCAGATGCAATATGAGACTTCGATTCCTCTTGCGGTCCATTGCGCAATGGTTCCTGCAGCCCCAAAATCGAGGTCATCAGGATGAGCAGTTACAACAAGGACACGTTCAACTTCAGAATCATCTAATGGTGGCAAGAGTGGCATTAGGCAATCTTAGGAGAACTTCACGCATTACGTGACCCGTTAATGTGAGTCGTTAGACTCCGACCTATGTCTCCAGATTCGCTAATTGATGGCTTGAACCCACAGCAGCAGGCCGCTGTCACACATCAGGGTTCGCCATTACTTGTAGTTGCAGGTGCGGGTTCTGGGAAAACAAGAGTTCTAACTAGGCGAATTGCTTATCTTCTTGGCCAACGCGGTGTAAATCCATATGAAGTATTAGCTATTACATTTACGAATAAGGCAGCAGCCGAAATGAAAGAGCGCGTAGCCGAACTTGTTGGAGATCGCGCAAGATCAATGTGGGTTTCAACATTTCACTCGGCCTGTGTTCGGATCTTGCGTCAAGAAGCGGCAAAGATTGGTTATTCAAATTCTTTTACGATTTATGACTCTTCTGACAGTTTAAGGTTGATAACTTTAGTGATGAAGGATATGAATTTAGATATCAAACGTTATGCCCCAAGAGCAGTGGCTGGTCTAATTTCTCAAGCTAAAAATGAACTGCAAGGACCAGCTGATTTTGTGCAATCAGCAGATAATCAATTTAATGAAGTAGTTGCGGAGGCATTTTCGCATTATCAAAAGCGATTAATTAGCGCCAACGCAATGGACTTTGATGATTTAATCGGTAGAACAGTAGAAATTTTGCAACGAAATCCAGAGAGTCGGCAACGTTATCGCTCACGCTTTCGCCACGTTTTAGTTGATGAATATCAAGATACAAACCATGCGCAATACATGTTGATTAAAGAGTTAGTGGGCACTGAAGGTGAAGGCATTCCACTTGCTGAACTATGTGTAGTTGGAGATGCAGATCAATCAATCTACGCATTCCGCGGCGCAAATATCAGAAATATCTTGCAATTTGAGGCCGACTATCCAAGTGCAAAAACTATTCTTCTTGAACAAAATTATCGCTCAACCCAGAATATCCTCTCTGCTGCAAATGCCGTGATTTCAAATAATGAAGGCCGTAAAGCAAAAAATCTTTGGTCAGAATCTGGTTCTGGTTCGAAAATAACGGGATATGTAGCTGAAAGCGAACACGATGAAGCGAACCATATAGTTACAGAGATTGGCAGATTACGAAACGAAAATATTTCACAACCAGGTGATGCTGCAATCTTTTATCGCACCAACGCCCAGTCTCGGGTATTTGAAGAAGTCTTTTTACGTTCAGCGATTCCATACAAAGTTGTTGGCGGGGTTCGATTTTACGAACGCAAGGAAGTTAAAGATTTTCTGGCATATCTAAGAGTTTTAGTTAACAGCGAAGATGAAATCTCATTACGAAGAATAATAAATACCCCCAAAAGAGGAATCGGAGATCGTGCGCTAGATACTGTTGATTTATATGCAAAAGATTCTGGTATTTCATTTTGGAGCGCGCTAAATCGGGCAGCAGAAGTTCCAGGCATTCCAACTCGATCAATTTCAGCAATCAATGATTTTGTTCATTTGATTACTTCATTAACCGTTCTAGTTGAAGCTAAAACCAGACCATCGATAATTGCGCAAGCGGTTCTTGAACAATCGGGCCTACTGAATGAATTAGAGAAGAGCGATGACTTACAAGATGAAAGCCGAGTTGAAAACTTACAAGAATTAGTTTCAGTAGCAGTCGAATATGAAGAGAAAGAAGTTGAAGAAGGCAAAGAAATTTCGCTACTTGGTTTTCTAGAAAATGTTTCACTAGTCGCTGATTCAGATCAGATTCCAGATGGTGAAGATCACGGAGGTGTCGTAACTCTGATGACGCTACACACTGCAACAGGATGGGAATTTCCAACAGTATTTCTAACTGGTATGGAAGAAGGAATTTTTCCGCACTCTAGAACTTTGGGGGATCGCGAAGAGATTGAAGAAGAACGTCGCCTGGCATATGTTGGTCTTACAAGAGCACGCTCTAGGTTGTATGTTTCAAGATCTGAATATCGAAGTTCTTGGGGCGCTCCAACATATAACCCTGCTTCACGTTTTCTTTCAGAAATTCCGGAAGAGGTTATTGAGTGGAACGAGCATGCACCTGCACCAACGCGAGCCAGTGTTTTAAAAACTTCTCACTTCACTCCTGCACCTAGAGCAACAGGCCGCAAAGCATCGACAACAATGGTCTTAGCAAATGGCGATCGTGTGTCACATGACACATTTGGTTTAGGGACAGTGGTTGCGGTTGTTGGAGAGGGAGATCGCGCAGAAGCGACGATTAATTTCGGCTCACTTGGTGAAAAACGGTTATTACTTCGTTATGCGCCGGTAGAGAAGCTATAAATAACCACTAAGATTTCGGCTATTCGTAAGCACTTAAATTCGGTAATTAAATATGAACGGGGTAACTAGTGGATCTCTTTGAGTATCAAGCCAGAGATCTTTTCGAATCACATGGCGTTCCAGTTTTAGGTGGCGCAGTTGCGTTTACACCAGAAGAAGCTGAAGCCGCTGCTGCATCAATGGGCGGTCGCGTGGTCGTAAAAGCACAAGTTAAAGTTGGCGGTCGCGGAAAAGCTGGTGGCGTAAAGCTTGCTGAAAGCACAAGTGATGCCCGAGAAAAAGCAGCAGCAATTCTTGGAATGGATATCAAAGGTCATATCGTTCATAAAGTAATGATTGCGCAAGCCGCCCCAATTGAAGCGGAATATTACTTAGCAATTTTATTGGATCGGGCAAATCGCAATTTCTTAGTTATGGCATCTGTTGCTGGCGGTATGGAAATTGAAGAAGTTGCACACAAGACTCCAGAAAAATTAGCGAGAATCGGTATCAATCCAAATATTGGAATTTCAAAAGAGAAAGCCCGCGAAATAGTACTAGCTGGTCAATTCCCAGCAGATGTTGTTGATCAGGTAGTAGAAGTATTACTTAAGTTATGGGCAGCCTTTGTTGCAGAAGATGCAACTCTTATGGAGATCAATCCACTCGTTAAAACTAGTGATGGAAAAGTTGTTGCCTTAGATGGCAAGGTAACTCTTGATGACAGCGCAGATTTTCGTCACCCAGACCATGAGGCACTCATCGATCATGCTGCAGCAAATCCATTAGAGGCAGCAGCAAAAGCAAAAAATCTGAATTATGTGAAGCTAGAGGGCCAAGTTGGAATTATTGGTAATGGCGCTGGCTTAGTTATGAGCACACTTGATGTTGTTGCTTATGCCGGTGAAAAGTTTGGTGTTAAGCCAGCAAACTTCCTAGATATTGGCGGCGGTGCTTCTGCGCAGGTTATGGCGGATGGGCTTGGAATTATTCTTGGTGACCCTGATGTTCGGAGCGTTTTTGTAAACGTATTTGGTGGAATCACTGCATGCGATGCGGTTGCTAATGGAATCGTTCAAGCACTAACAATGCTCGGAGATAAGGCCACAAAACCAATCGTTGTTCGCCTCGATGGCAACAATGTCATTGAAGGTCGACGCATCCTTAACGAAGCAGCACACCCACTAATTCAACAGCTAGAAACTATGGATGGCGCAGCTGCACGCGCTGCAGAATTGGCGGCAAAGTAATGGCAATCTTTATTAATGAAAATACTAAAGTCCTTGTTCAAGGAATGACTGGTTCTGAAGGAACAAAGCACACTGCCAGAATGATTAAATCTGGAACCAAAATTGTCGGGGGAGTTACTCCAGGCAAGGGCGGACAGAGCGTTGAAATCGAGGGCGTGACACTTCCAGTTTTTAATAGTGTTTCTGAAGCTGTTGCAGCAACGGGTGCAAATGCATCAGTGGTATTTGTTCCACCTAAGTTTGCAAAGGCGGCAGTAATCGATGCAATTGATGCGAAGTTGCCACTCGTAGTTGTAATTACCGAAGGAATTCCAGTTCATGACTCAGCTGCTTTTTATGCATACGCTGTTGAAAAAGGAACAACTCGTTTAGTTGGGCCAAACTGTCCAGGCTTGATAAGCCCCGGAAAATCTAATATCGGAATTATCCCGGCAGATATCACCGGACCTGGTCGTATTGGATTAGTTTCAAAATCTGGAACTCTTACTTATCAAATGATGTATGAGCTTCGTGACTTTGGATTTAGCACCGCAGTTGGAATTGGTGGCGATCCAATCATCGGTACAACACACATCGATTGTTTACGTGCCTTCCAAGATGATCCAGATACTGATGCCATCGTAATGATTGGTGAAATTGGCGGAGATGCTGAAGAACGTGCTGCAACTTTTATCGGTGAATATGTAACAAAACCAGTTGTTGGATATGTTGCTGGCTTCACAGCACCTGAAGGTAAAACAATGGGACATGCTGGCGCGATAGTTTCTGGTTCTTCTGGAACTGCAGCAGCAAAGCAGAGTGCGCTAGAAGCTGTTGGTGTAAAGGTAGGAAAGACTCCAAGTGAAACAGCGCAGCTAATGCGCGATATTTTAAATAATAAAAAAGGCTAATTAAGATGGGCCGCATTCTGCTGGTAGCTTTTCAACAAGCTCTGCGCAGTGTGGCCCTTACCTTGCTTCCATTGAGTTTTATTGCGCTCTTTGCCTGGTCGACCGCGGGAAGTGCAACAGGAAATACCTCTGATCCAATTCGTGCCGCAATTTGGATGTGGCTTGGAAGCCACTTAGTTCCATTCAAGTTATCGCTTACATCTGGTTTTTCAAGCGGCGCACTTAGTTATCTTCCAATTGGGGCTGCAATATTTCCATGGTTGGCGATAAGAAGTGGTTTTAGACGAGCAAACGAATTTTTAGAAAATCCAAGAGGAGCTCGTACATTCGTTGTATTTTTCTATGCCGCAATTGCAACAATTGCTGCAGCACTAAGCCAGAGCACCGATATCAAGCCCAATATATTTCTGACTCCGCTATTCGTAGTATTTATTGCGTTGAGTGCGACGATAAATTATCGAGCAGAGTCCTTCCAAAGATTTAAATTCCTTTTCCACTCATTTATTGCACTATTGGGAGTCGCAACTCTCATAATTGGATTTTCGCTAATTATGCACTTTGAAATTGTTAAATCTTTGGCAATTGTAATTCAACCTGGAATTATGGGTGGAGTTCTCTTCACAATTCTGCAATTGCTTTATCTACCAAATATTGCACTCGCCGGAGTCTCTTATCTTTTTGGTAGTGGATTTTCATTAGGCCTAGGGACTTTGATATCGCCATTGACCTTGGATATAAATTCCATTCCAGCAATTCCGATACTTGGGGCGCTACCAACCGCAAAACATCCCTTACTTTTATTAACTTTGCTGATTCCGATTCTTATCGTCGCATTAAATCAATTCAAAATATTCCATAAGTATGATGAATTCAAGCTTAGACAGAAGGAGATATTAGGAACTGTATTTCCCTTGATTATTCTTTTAGTTCTATTCTCATATTTCGCTGGTGGAACGTTACTTACGCAGGACATGAAACCAGTGGGAATATCATGGTGGAAACTCCCAGCAATCTTTGGTGCTATTCAATTTATAACCTTACTTTTTGGTCTTTATCTCCCCAAGTTGGTTAAGGCAATTAAAGCCCGCAAGAGTGAAATCTAAATGCGCATAGTTCTATTGGCCTCAGGTAGTGGCTCGCTCGCACAATCGATAATTGATGCGCGTGATTCTGGAAAACTTAAGGTAGAAATCTTGCAATTGATTTCAGATAAAAAATCACAGGCGCTAGAGCGGGCAAATGCTGCTGGAATTTCAACTAAATTTCTGCCGATGTCAGAGGTTCGATCTATTTGGGATGAACAATTACTCAAAACAGTTTCTGACTTAAATCCAGATTTAGTTGTGAGCGTAGGATTTATGCGAATATTGTCTGGCGAATTTGTGGCAACTTTTCCAACTATAAATACTCATCCTGCTCTACTGCCAAATTTTCCAGGTGCTCACGGCGTTCGAGATGCACTCAAGGCAGGCGCCAAAGTGACTGGGTCTACGGTGCACTGGGTTGATGTCGGGATTGATACCGGAGAGATTATTCGACAGAAAGAAGTTGCTGTTCTGCCACAAGATGATGAATCCAGCCTCCACGAACGCATTAAGATTGTGGAACGAGAGCTCATAGTTGAGACCCTTCAAAGCTTTATTGCTGATGGATTGCCAAGGCGGAACCAATGAATCGTAAGAAAATAACGCGAGCACTTGTCAGTGTTTATGACAAGACTGGTTTGGTTGACCTAGGTAAAAACTTAGAAAAATCTGGAGTTGAAATTCTTTCGACTGGTTCCACAGCAAAAACGCTGCGAGAGGCTGGAATAAAAGTGATTTCGGTAGAGGATTACATTGGATTTCCAGAGATGCTGGGCGGCAGAGTAAAAACCTTGCACCCTCGAATCCACGGCGGAATTTTGGCAGATCAGAATAATCCAGAACACCTTGCCCAATTATTAGCGCAAGATATCGCACCATTTGATTTGATAGTTATAAATCTTTATCCATTTACGCAAACAATTAGTAGTGGCGCAGAGTTTGCCGAGTGCATAGAGCAAATTGATATTGGCGGCCCAAGCATGTTGCGAGGAGCTGCTAAGAACCATAATTCAGTTGCAGTCATTTCAGACCCATCGCAATACCAATCGCTCAATACCGCGCTAGAACAAGGCGGCTTTAACTTAGATGAGCGTCGAGATTTGGCAATGAAGGTTTTTCGCAAAACTGCGGAGTATGACATCGCAATTGCGGAATGGTTAGCTGGAGAATTAAATCAGAGCGATTGGCGCGCGAAAGTTTGGCAGAAAATTACGGATCTTAGATATGGAGAAAATCCACATCAGAGTGCAGCGGTTTTCCTAGATAATTCTGCATCACATGGAATTAGTAGCGCTAAGCAGCATCATGGCAAAGAGATGTCATTTAATAATTTCACTGACGCTGATGCCGCATTGCGTGCCGCATACGATCACGACGAACCATGTGTAGCAATTATTAAGCATGCAAATCCATGTGGGATCGCTATCGGAACAGATATTGCTTCTGCCTATGTAGCAGCAAATGCCTGTGATCCAGTTTCAGCTTTTGGGGGCGTAGTCGCCGCTAACCGAAAAATTACTGTTGCGATGGCTAACGCGCTAAGTGAAGTATTTACTGAAGTGATTGTGGCACCGGGATATGAAGCAGGAACAATAGAAATATTGGCCGCGAAACCCTCGATTCGAATTCTTGAATTAGCAGATTACAAAATTGCCAGTGAAGAACTAAGACCAATTTCTGGTGGGCTCTTAATTCAAGAGAGCGATTTAATCAACGCCGATGGTGATGATTCTAAAAATTGGCAGCAAGTTTCTGGCACAAAAGTGAGTGCAGAAGTTATGCGAGATCTAGAGTTTGCTTGGCGAAGTGTGCGCGCAGTAAAAAGTAATGCAATTCTCCTGGCAAAAGCCGGTGCATCAGTTGGCGTAGGAATGGGCCAAGTTAATCGAGTTGATAGCGCGAAGCTTGCAGTTGATCGCGCAGGAGATCGTTCAATTGGTTGCGTTGCAGCAAGTGATGCATTTTTTCCCTTTGCAGATGGATTACAGATTTTGTTAGCTGCCGGAGTCACTTCCGTTGTTGCACCTGGCGGAAGCGTGCGTGATGCTGAAGTAATTGAGGCGGCAAAAGCGGCTAACGTTGCGATGTTTTTCACCGGGGTCCGTCATTTTTCACATGCGTAAGGCTTCTAGATAGGATTGCAAGATGAGCGCAATAATTCTTGACGGAAAGGCCACAGCGGCCATAATCAAGGATGAGTTACGCCAAGTTGTTTTAACTATGGCCAAGAAACCTGGCCTTGGAACAATTTTAGTTGGCGATGATGCGGGTTCACACTCTTACGTATCAGGAAAGCATCGAGATTGTGCAGAAGTTGGAATCAATTCAATACGAATAGATTTACCGGCGACTGTGTCCCAGAACGATGTTGCGGCTGCCCTGAAAGATTTGAATAACAGCAACGAATGCACTGGATACATAGTTCAGCTTCCATTACCAAATGGCATTAATGCAAATAAGATTCTAGAGAGTATTGATCCAAAAAAGGATGCAGATGGCTTACATCCACTTAATCTAGGAAAGTTGGTTATTGGTGAACGCGCGCCGCTACCTTGTACTCCAAGAGGAATTCTGGAACTGCTTTATAGATATTCACTTACAACATCGGGGAAAGAAGTTGTTGTCATAGGGCGCGGATTAACAGTTGGACGACCACTCGGATTGTTACTTTCCCAAAGGGGGAGTGATGCAACTGTCACAACAACACATACAAAAACTAAGGATTTAACTTCACATACAAAGCGTGCAGATATTGTCGTTGCTGCAATTGGTAGTGCACATTTCTTAACCGCAGAGATGATTAAGCCAGGCGCTATTGTCTTGGATGTAGGAATTACTAGGACAGGTGCTGGCCTGCAAGGTGATGTTCATCCCGATGTTGCAAAGATAGCTTCCGCATTTGCACCAATGCCAGGTGGTGTTGGCCCAATGACAAGAGCGATGTTGCTATCCAATGTTGTAGAGATGGCACAGAATAATTAAATGAAAATAGCAATCGATCGCATTAGAATCTTGGCTTATGTTTTTATTGTCGTTGGCATTTTTCTTGGAATATTCGATGTAGTCCGGACCGGGGCGCTTTTAGTAGCGGTGGGGACCGCAGTTATCGCGACGACTAAGTATTTACGCTCAAATCGTCACCGAAAAATCGAATTAATTCTTCCAGTTGGCATGGCACTACTGCTTTTTGTGGTGGCGCTCACACTGCCACATGCCAAGTAATATTTAGCCAGTGAATTTTACAAAAGAGTAATTAATCCAAGTAATACCTAAGTTAAATAAAAAAGGAAGAGATTATGAGCAGATCAGGGAAAGTAACAGTTGTCGGAGCAGGTTTTTACGGATCAACAACCGCACTTCGCTTAGCAGAATATGACATCTTCGAAACAGTAGTACTTACCGATATTTTAGAGGGAAAGCCCGAGGGACTGGCTTTAGATATGAATCAATCTCGATCAATCGAAGGTTTTGAAACAAAAATTATTGGTGCAACCACAACAGCAGAAGGCGCTGGCTATGAAGCAACTGCGAATTCAGAAGTTGTAGTTATCACTGCAGGACTTCCGCGCAAACCAGGCATGAGCCGAATGGATTTAATCGGAGTAAACGCTGGGATTGTTCGAAGTGTTGCCGAAAATATTGCTAAGCATTCTCCAAATGCAGTAATCATTGTGGTTTCAAATCCACTTGATGAAATGACTGCACTTACCCAACTGGCAACATCATTTCCAAAGAACCGCGTTATGGGACAAGCTGGAATGTTGGATACTGCAAGATTCACTAACTTTGTGGCAGAAGAGTTAAAGGTTCCAGTTTCATCAGTTAAAACTCTAACTTTGGGTTCACACGGTGACACGATGGTTCCAGTTCCAAGTCGTTGTACTGTCAATGGAAAACCACTTACTGAACTTCTAGATTCAGCAAAGATTGAATCACTTGTGGATCGCACCCGTAATGGTGGCGCTGAAGTAGTTGCACTACTTAAAACAGGTTCTGCGTATTACGCACCATCGGCTGCAGCAGCTCGTATGGCAAAAGCTGTGAAAGAAGATTCTGGTGAAGTTATGCCGGTCTGTGCCTGGGTAGATGGTGAATATGGAATTAATGGTGTTTATCTTGGAGTAGAAGCCGAGATTGGAAAGAGTGGAGTTCGCAAGGTTGTTGAAAGCGCACTAACTGCTGGTGAAGTTGAAGCCCTAAAGGCTGCAGCTGAAGCTGTACGTGCAAAACAAGCAGATGTTAAAGATCTCTAATTCTAAATAACTAAATAGAAACGAGCAAAGAAAATGTCAAAGATTAAAGTTGAAGGAACCGTAGTAGAGCTAGATGGCGATGAAATGACTCGAATTATCTGGTCATTTATCAAAGATAAATTGATCTTGCCTTATCTAGATGTAAATCTTGAATATTACGACCTTGGAATGGAACACCGAGACGCAACAGATGACCAAGTGACCATTGATTCAGCTAATGCAATTAAGAAGCATGGTGTTGGAATTAAGTGCGCAACTATTACCCCAGATGAAGCTCGAGTTGAAGAATTTGGTCTCAAGAAAATGTGGAAATCCCCTAACGGAACAATTCGTAATATTTTAGGTGGCGTAATTTTTCGCGAACCAATTATTATGAAGAATGTCCCAAGATTAATTCCTAACTGGACCAAGCCAATAGTTATTGGACGTCACGCATATGGCGATCAATATAAGGCGACAGATTTCAAGGTCCCAGGTGCTGGAACTTTGACAATGACATTCACACCAAAAGATGGATCAAAGCCGATGGAATTTAGCGTCTTTGATTTCCCATCATCTGGTGTGGCGATGGGTATGTATAACTTAGACGATTCGATTCGTGACTTCGCTCGTGCCTCAATGAACTACGGTCTAATCCGTAACTATCCAGTCTTTCTTTCAACTAAGAACACAATTCTTAAAGCATATGATGGTCGTTTTAAAGATATTTTCGCTGAAATATTTGATAGTGAATTCAAAGGAAAGTTTGATGCTGCCGGCCTTACTTATGAACATCGCTTAATTGATGACATGGTCGCAACTTCTCTTCGTTGGGAAGGCGGTTATGTTTGGGCCTGTAAGAACTATGACGGAGATGTGCAATCAGATACCGTCGCGCAAGGTTATGGCTCACTTGGTTTAATGACTTCAGTTCTAATGACTCCAGATGGAAAAACCGTTGAATCCGAAGCGGCGCATGGAACTGTGACTCGCCACTTCCGCGATCACCAAGCCGGAAAGCAAACTTCAACAAATCCAATTGCATCAATCTTCGCCTGGACTCAAGGTTTAACTCACCGTGCGAAGTTAGATAACAATCCTAAACTCGCCGAATTTGCTGCCACACTTGAAAAGGTATGTATCCAAACCGTCGAATCCGGAAAAATGACTAAGGATCTTGCGATACTTATTTCCAAAGACAGCCCTTGGTTAAATACTCAAGACTTCTTAGCCGCAATTGATGAAAATCTAAAGGTTGCACTTAATAAATAAATAATTAAATTCAATAAAAGAGCCCCGCACCAGTGATGGTTGCGGGGCTTTCTTATTTCTAATTCGTGTTAATTGATGCGCAATCCTGAATTTGCATCAAATAAATGAACTGCAGATGGGATTGCATTAACTGAAATGGTGTCACCTATTTTAGGTGGATTCTTAGGATCCCAACGAACAATAACTTGGGCACCTTCATCAGTTTCTTGCGCAAACTTGATGCTCTTATCCACTGGCTTACCGTAAATAAATGCATCTGATCCAAGCTCTTCGACAACTTCAACTAGAACATCGAAGCCACCTGAAGTTGCAGGAACAAATCCTTCAGGGCGAACGCCAACTGTTACGAGGGCGCCAGCACTTGCTGGAACGTCAACACCGAATCCGCCTAGCTTGGCTTTGCCACCTGATGCCGGAACTGTCAGCAAGTTCATCGCTGGTGAACCAATAAATCCAGCCACGAATGCATTTTCTGGGCGATCGTAAAGATTACGAGGGGTATCAACTTGTTGTAGCAAACCATCTTTTAGAACTGCTACGCGATCTCCCATTGTCATAGCTTCAACTTGATCGTGAGTTACATAAACTGTTGTAATTCCAAGACGGCGTTGTAGCGCGGCAATTTGAGTACGAGTTGCAACACGAAGTTTCGCATCCAAGTTAGAAAGTGGTTCATCCATCAAGAACACTTGTGGTTCACGAACAATTGCGCGACCCATAGCAACACGCTGACGTTGTCCACCAGAAAGCGCTTTTGGCTTACGATCTAAATAATCTTCAAGATCAAGGAGTTTTGCTGCTTCTTTAACGCGACGATCGCGTTCTGTTTTATCTATGCCAGCAATCTTTAGTGCGAAGCCCATATTTTCAGCTACGGACATATGTGGGTAGAGCGCATATGACTGGAACACCATTGCGATATCGCGATCTTTAGGTGCAACGTGAGTTACATCTTTATCTCCGATTCGAATTGAACCAGTATCAACTTCTTCTAGGCCGGCAAGCATGCGGAGTGATGTTGATTTTCCGCAACCTGATGGACCAACTAGAACAAGGAATTCACCATCATTGATAGTAAGACTTAACTTATCTACTGCAGGCTTGGTGGTGCCTGGATAAACACGTGATGCATTTTCGAAAACGACTGATGCCATTTTTCTTGCTCCTTTTCCGGGCAGGTACGTGCCCGACGATCCTTTGGATAAAGGTAAAACTTTGTAGATCCCGCTCGGGTGAGCGTTGCCATAGGTTACGCGGCTGGCGCCACTTTGGCTATCCCTGACGGGGAAATCGGTAATTTTTATCGAGGGTCTCTTTAAGGTAAAGAAGTTACCCTTACGCCTGTGAACATTCAGATCCTAAGTGATATCGGACTAGTCCTCCTTTTCATCGGCGTTGCCGGTGTTTTCGTGGCTGCTGAGATTGCATTGATCTCCCTTCGGGAATCCCAAATTCGTCAGTTTGAGGGAAAGAGTAAGCGCGGGGATCGTGTTGTTGCGCTAACCAGAAATCCAAATAGATTTTTAGCAGCAGCCCAAGTAGGCATTACTTTCTTAGGTTTCCTATCAGCAGCTTTTGGGGCCGAGCGCCTAGGTGAATATGTTTCCCCGGTATTTGAAGAATGGGGTTTATCTAAAACAGTTAGTGAAACACTTGCACTCATATCTATCACAATTGTGATTGCCTATATCTCCTTGGTTTTTGGCGAACTTGTTCCTAAGCGCTTGGCGCTCTACCGCACCGAGATAATTGCGCTCGCAGTTGCACCAACAATTGATTTAACAGCAAAAATTTTCCGACCTGCTATCTGGTTGTTATCTAAGTCAACAGATACGGTAGTTAAAATCTTTGGGCTAAGTTCAAAAGAAATTAGAAGTGAGATTTCAGAAGCAGAATTAGTTGACTTAGTTTCCGGCCATACTTCACTCAGCGAAGAAGAGCGAGAAATTGTTGAAGAAGTTTTCGCTGCAGGCGATCTTCAGTTGCATGAAATAATGGTTCCTAGAACTGAAGTTGATTTTATGGATGTCGGGCTATCAATTACAGATGCAATTTCCGTTGCAATCGAGCGCTCTCATTCGAGATATCCGGTAACCCGCGGAAGTACGGATGAAGTAATCGGATTTTTGCATGTTCGCGATTTATTAAATCCAAAGGTGAATTCATCTGCAGGCGAAACAATCCTCGATTTAGTTCGACCAGTTCTTAATCTGCCAGGAACAAAAGGCGTTCTACCCGCTCTTGCTGAAATGCGTTCGAAGCGAAGCCATATCGCAGTCGTTCTGGATGAGTATGGTGGAACCGATGGAATTGTTACCCTCGAAGATTTAGTTGAGTGCTTGATTGGCGATATTCATGATGAATATGACTCTGAAGATGTTGAAGTTACTCCACAGTCAAGAACTGGAGAGTTCGAAATCGACAGCTTGATTTCCCTTGAAGATTTGTATGATGAAACTGGAATAGTTCTTCCAGAGGGCCCATATGAAACTGTTGGTGGATTAGTAATGGATCATCTTGGACGTATTCCAGAGCCACATGATGTAATTAATATAAATAAAGTTCGAATTACAGTTTTAACTTTAGAAGGCAAGCGGGCAGGGCAATTATTGATCTCAGGCAATGAATGGAAAGATGCCTCTCATGAATAGTGGACCGAAAGAACGTGTTTTATCCGGGATTCAACCAACCCATGAATCTTTTCACCTTGGGAATTATTTAGGCGCAATTAAGCAATGGGTAGATCTTCAGAATTCAAATGATGCTTTTTACTGCGTTGTGGATCTGCATGCTCTTACAGTTGAAACAAAACCAGAAGATTTTCGCAGGCGCACTCTTTCTTCGGTGGCACAACTAATTGCTCTCGGCCTTGATCCAGAGAAATGCACGCTCTTTATTCAGTCACATGTCCCGGCACATAATCAATTAGCTTGGGTATTGGAATGTTTAACCGGATTTGGTGAAGCAAGTCGGATGACACAGTTCAAAGATAAATCACAAAAAGCAGGATCTGATCGCACGGTTGTTGGACTGTTTACTTATCCAATTCTTCAAGCTGCAGACATCTTGCTTTACCAAGCAAATAAAGTTCCAGTTGGGGAAGATCAAAGACAGCACATTGAACTAACCCGGGATCTTGGTCAGCGTTTTAATTCAAAGTTTGGTGAGACTTTCATAATTCCAGAGGGATACATTCTTAAAGCTGGCGCAAAAATAAATGACCTTCAAGATCCAACAGCGAAGATGAGCAAATCCAGTTCTTCTGCTGGGGGAGTAATTGAGCTGATGGATAGTCCAGAGATAAATACTAAAAAGATTAAGAGCGCAGTAACAGACACCGGCCGCGATGTGATTTTTGATGAAAAAGAGAAGCCTGGTGTTTCTAATCTTCTAACCATTTACAGTGCACTAACTGGCAAGACCATTGAGCAATCACAAGAGGATTTCACCGGTAAGGGCTATGGTGATTTCAAAGGGGCTGTCGCAGAAGTTGTAGTAGATTATTTGAATCCAGTAAGAGAAAAAGCAAATGAATTGCTCAAAGATGAAACTCACCTTAAAAAATTGTTAAGTATTGGTGCCGAGAAAGCAGAGGCAGTCGCTGCTAAAACTCTTAGCGATACTTATAAGGCACTAGGTATGATTTCTCGTGCTTAAACGGATATTTACTTTTCTTGCACTCATTGCGATCATTCCAATCGCGCCAGTCAACGCAGCGCCAGCTAAAGTTAAAATTGGCATTGTTTATGATGTTGGTGGACGTGGAGATAAAGCAATTAATGATGGCGCCGCTGCCGGAATTGATAGTGCTAAGAAGAAATTTGGGCTTTCAAACTTTGATGTTCGAGAACTAGTAACTACCGGAATAGATTTTGATCGCGAAAATCGAATCGAATTCTTAGCTAAAGCCAAATATGACCTAGTTATTGGTGTTGGGCCTTCCTTTAATGAGGCAATGATTTATATGTCAGAGCAGTATCCAGAATCTCAATTTGCTTTGATAGCAAGTTCCGGAGTTGAATCATTGAATGTAAGTTGTATGGCATTTGATTTAGACCAAGGATCATTCTTGGCCGGAGTTATGGCAGCCCTAAATTCCAAGTCAAGAAAAGTTGGCTACCTTGGAGATGCTTCGAATCCAAGTAATTCTACAAATCTTAAGAATTTTCAAGCCGGCGTAAAATATGCCGCTTCCAAGACTAAAGTTTTTGCAGCCAATGCATCGTCATCAGCGGATGCCGAAATGTCCAAGCTATCTGGCCAAGGCGCAGATGTATTTTTCGTTAATTGGTCACGAAATGGCAGCGTGCTTACGGCGGCAACGAAGTTAGCAAAAGCAAAGAAATCTATAAAGATTATTGGACTCAGGCCTGATCAATTCTTTATTGCAACTAAAGACGCCCAAAAATTCCTAATTGGATATGTCAATCAGAGATTTGATACCGCGATATCTGATTTATTTAGTGCAGCAGTTTCAGGAAGATCAATTACCGAAGAAGTTGACGGTACAAACGGGGTATTTGGCCGCAATTACACGCTTTCCAATCAAGGTATTGATCTAATTGCGACAACCGCAAATTCGGAGTCCAAGAGCGCGGTCACACGGGCCAAGAGTGAAATAATTTCGAAAAAAATAGTTATCAGTAAATAATCTTTAGATTCCGATTGGATGCCAAATAGTTTTTATCTCCATGAAATTTGTCATTCTTTTCGTTGATTGCAATTCACTAAAAGTATAAATCCGCTTCAAGTTCTCAGAGCCAAGCTTCTTAAGCTCTGTTAGATCTTTGCTGCTTACGCCAGATGCATCGATTCCATCTATATCCATGTGCGACCCTGCCCAATTTACGAATTGATCAAATTTGCCAGTCAGAATATTTACCACACCAGCAGGCACATCACTCGTTGCTAGGCATTCTGCAAGGGTGATTGCACATAATGGAGATTGTTCATTAGCAATCAATATGGCGGTATTACCGGTTGCGATAACCGGGGCCAAGCCTGCAACCAGATTAAGTAAAGATGGCTTTGCATCGGCAAATATTGCTACTACTCCGAGGCTCTCAGGAATTGAGAAGTTATAGAAAGGTCCAGATACTTGATTGGTAGAACCAGATATTGAATCAATCTTGTCGCACCATCCGGCATACCAGACCCAAGTATCAATTGCACTCTGCGCTTGTGCCTTAGCAGATGCAGGAGTTGCACCTTCTTGCGCAATAATTTCTGCAACAAACTGTTCAATTCGACCCTGCATGATTTCCGCAACTCGATAGAGTATCTGACCACGATTAAATGCAGTTGCAGATGCCCAACCATGCTGAGCAGAACGCGCAGCGACAACAGATTCACGTAAATCTTTTCGAGAACCTAAGCAAGGATTTGCTAAGAAATTTCCCTTTGCATCTTTAATCTCATATACCCGGCCAGATTCACTACGAGGAAAGCTGCCATTAATAAATAATTTATAAGTTTTCATGACATCAATGCCCATTATTTTTCACCTTTCAAATATCCACTAAGGCCATGTCTTCCGCCTTCGCGACCCCAACCAGATTCTTTATATCCACCGAATGGGCTTGCTGGATCAAATTTATTAAAGGTGTTTGACCAGATAACACCAGCACGAAGTTGTTTAGCGGCCCATAAAATTCGAGATCCCTTGTCGGTCCAGATTCCTGCCGATAGACCAAATGGTGTGTTATTAGCTTTTTCAATTGCCTCTTGTGGCGTTCGGAAAGTTAGAACGGAGAGAACAGGTCCAAAGATTTCTTCGCGGGCAATTCGATGTGATTGTGAAACTCCAGTAAAAATTGTTGGGGGATACCAGAATCCAGATGTTGGAATTGAACAACTTGCACTCCAACGTTGCGAACCTTCAATGTCACCAGAATCAGCAATCTCTTTAATTCGAGCTAGCTGAGCTGCGCTATTAATCGCACCAAGGTCTGTGTTCTTGTCCATTGGATTGCCTACTCGAATCAAATTCATTCGGTTCTTAAGTTTCTCTAAAACTTCTTCCTGAATGTTCTCTTGTAGCAATAATCTAGATCCAGCGCAGCAGACATGTCCTTGATTGAAGAAAATTCCATTAACTATACCTTCAACAGTTTCATCAATTGGGGCATCATCGAAAACAATATTTGCACCCTTGCCACCAAGTTCAAGCGTTGCACTTTTCTTAGTGCCTGCAATAGCTTTGGCAATCGCTTTACCAACACCTGTAGAACCGGTGAATGCAACTTTATCGACACCTGGATGATTCACTAAGTGAGATCCTGTAACACCATCTCCGGTAATAATATTTACGACGCCTGCAGGCAATCCTGCTTGTTGACAAACTTCTGCAAACAAAAGAGCGGTCAGTGGAGTAGTTTCAGCGGGTTTTAAAACAACGGTATTACCAGTTGCTAAGGCTGGTGCAATTTTCCAAGCTAACATCAGCATTGGAAAGTTCCAGGGAATTATTTGTGCTGCAACACCATATGGTTTTGGATTTGAGCCAACGCCGGCATAAGAAAGTTTGTCTGCCCAACCTGCGTGATAAAAGAAATGTGCCGCTGCAAGAGGAATGTCGGTATCTCTGGTCTCACGGATTGGTTTTCCATTGTCTAAAGTCTCGAGCACCGCGAATTCGCGCGATCTTTCCTGAAGAATTCTGGCAATTCGGTAAAGGTATTTTCCACGTTCGGCAGCTGGCATTTTTGCCCAAGTTTTTTCAAATGCATTACGAGCAGCAGTCACGGCCAGATTTACATCAGCAAGTTCGGCGTACCCAATCTTTGCCAATACTTCTTCGGTAGCCGGGTTAATTGTCGCGAATGTTTTTCCAGCCTTTGGTGCTACAAACTTTCCATTAATGAATAACCCATACTGGTTTTTGATGTCGACAAGAGCAGCCGATTCTGGCGCCGCTGCATATTCAAAGTTATTCATCACTGTTTCGCTCTCATCAATCCAAAGTTACGTAATTAGGGCTAGCGTAATACCCATCCCGCATTTTCATGCGCTGCATGAGTAAATCATTTAGAAGTGCACTTGCACCTATTCTAAATAGTGAGGGGTCCAGCCATTCTGGACCAGTAATTTCATTAACTAAGACCAATTGCTTAATGGCATCTTTAGTATTTCGGATTCCACCTGCGGGCTTTACGCCAATTCGATTACCAGTCAATTTGTAATAATCTCTAACAGCTTCAAGCATTACGTAAACAACCGGAGCAGTTGCTGCTGGCGCTACTTTGCCGGTACTGGTCTTAATGAAATCTGCACCGGCAAGCATTGCAAGATACGAGGCCTTTCGAACATTATCTAGAGTTACAAGTTCGCCAGTTTCTAAAATAACTTTTAGATGGACTTTCTCCCCACAAACTTCTTTAATTGCTTTAATTTGATCAAATACAAATCCCAGTTTCCCAGCCAAGAATGCGCCACGATCGATGACCATATCAATCTCACTTGCACCATTTGCAATTGCATCTCTTGTATCTTGAACTTTAACTTCCATGCTTGCACGACCTGAAGGGAATGCCGTTGAAACAGCAGCTACTGGAATATCTTTTCCGCCCCCAGCATCAAGTGCTTGGCGAGCAATCTTGACCATATCGTTGTAAACACAGATTGCACCGACAGATGGAACTGATAAATCAGTTGGATCCGGGTAAACACCTTTTGCACAGAGCGCTCTAACTTTCCCGGGAGTATCGGCACCCTCTAACGTAGTTAAATCAACCATCCGAATTGCTAAATCAATTGCCCAGTCCTTACTGGATGTCTTAATGCTTCGAGTTGCCAACATTTCAACACGTGCTTTTGCTCCTACCTCATCAACCGGGGATAGGGTATTTAAAAATTTCTTTAACGAAGCTTCGCTGTTATCTGCGAGTAGCGTTGAATTCACGCCACAAATCTAGCACTTAGTAAATAATCTTCTAGCTAATTAATCTTCTATCAAACATAAGGTCGCACCGCTGGCTACGGTTTGGCCAACGTTTACTTGCAATTTTGAGATCGTTCCAACTTTGTGCGCAATGAGTGGTTGCTCCATTTTCATGGCTTCTAGGACAACTATTAAATCGCCCACTTCAACGCGGTCACCATTGGATTTCACAATTTTTACGACAGTTCCTTGCATCGGACTTTCCAAGGAATCTCCAGCAAGCGCGGTAATTGCATTGCTCTTAACTCTGTGGCGCTTCTGAATTGGCTCAGGGGTATGAAGTAATACTTCAAATCTATGGCCATCAACTTCGGCAATTATTTTCTGGGAAGCGGCCTTTGAATCGGCAGTTCCTTGTTTGAATGAAAATGGTGGAATTTCATTCTTGAATTCATTCTCAATGTAACTTGTATAAACCTTAAAATCTTTATTGAAATTAGGGTCATCCACAATCGCGCGATGGAATGGTAGGGCAGTTGCTAATCCACCAATATCAAATTCACGAAGTGCTCTTCGGGCTCGCTCAATTGCTTCTTCACGAGTTGCAGCGGTGATAATTAATTTTGCTAGAAGCGAATCAAAGTGTGAACCGATTGTATGACCGTGGTCGAAGCCAGCATCAATTCGAACACCTGGCCCAGATGGCACTTCCCACTTAGTAATAGTTCCAAGTGACGGAAGGAATCCCTTTCCTGGATCTTCGCCGTTTATTCTAAATTCAATACTGTGCCCGCGAATAATTGGATCAACTGAACTGATACTTTGGCCATCAGCAATTCTAAATTGCTCGCGAACTAAATCAAGTCCAGTTACTTCTTCGCTAACCGGGTGCTCTACTTGCAATCGAGTATTAACTTCTAAGAAAGAAATAGTTCCATCAGAACCAATCAAGAATTCACAAGTTCCGGCACCTATGTAGCCAGCTTTTTTCATGATTGCTTTACTTGAAGAATAAAGCTGATCTATCTGTGCTTGAGTTAAAAATGGCGCTGGCGCTTCTTCAACTAATTTTTGGTGCCGGCGCTGCAGCGAACAATCTCTGGTGCTAACTACAATTGCATTGCCTTTAGCGTCAATTAAAACTTGGGTTTCAACGTGACGTGGCTTATCTAAGTAGCGTTCAACGAAACATTCACCACGACCAAATCCAGTAATAGCCTCGCGTACAGCGGATGCAAATAGCTCTGGAATTTCCTCAAGAGTGTGGGCAACTTTTAAGCCACGTCCTCCACCACCATGGGCGGCTTTAATTGCAACTGGTAGGCCATGTTCTTTTGCGAATGCGACAATCTCTTCAGGAGTTTCAACTGGATCAACTGTTCCAGCAACGAGGGGCGCACCAACTTCAGCCGCAATTTTTCGGGCCGATACTTTATCGCCAAGTAAGCGAATTGCATTTGGTGGAGGACCAATCCAAATTAATCCAGCTGCGATTACCCGGTCGGCAAAATCAGCATTCTCAGATAAGAAGCCATAACCTGGATGGACCGCATCTGCGCCGGATTTCTTTGCAATTTCAATAATTTTATTCTGGTCCAAGTAAGTTTCAGCTGCTGACAAACCATTTAACGCATAGGCCTCATCCGCAGTAGCAACGTGGAGTGAAGTCCGATCTTCATCTGAATAGATTGCAATCGATTTAATTCCATGATCACGTGCTGCACGGGCAACACGAACTGCAATTTCACCACGGTTAGCTATTAGAACGGCTTTCATGCGCTCACCTTCGATTTTGCAATCGCGCTCCAAGACAGGCCTAGTGAATTTATAGCCCTACGAAGCAATGGAAGTGATAGACCGATAATTCCGGAAGGATCGCCTTCTATTCTTGAAATGAATGGGGCACTTAAGCCGTCTAGAGTAAATCCACCTGCAACGTTTAGCGGTTCACCAGATGCAACATATCCAGAAATCTCGGCATCAGTCATATCTGCAAAAAATACTTTTGAAGTTGAAACATCACTTATTTCAATACCTTGCTTCGTGTCGATAATGCAATGTCCAGTATGGAGAAAACCAAAGTTGCCCCGAAGTTCTTTGCAACGCGCAATTGCTAGCTCTTCAGTAAGGGGCTTACCAAAAGATTTTCCATTAAATTCAAAGATAGAATCACAACCGATAATTAAATGATCGCTTCCAACCTTTTCTTTAATTGTATGAGCCTTAAGAATCGCTAACGCTATAACCATCTCTCTAGGAGCCAACGCTGTAAGTTTTGGATCTTCTTCATCAACCCCACTAACAATCACTTGAGCAGATATTCCGCAAGAATCTAGTAGCCGCTTTCGTGATGGCGAAGCAGAAGCCAAAACTACATTTCTCGACTCTGACATTAGAAGATTTGTCCCCACTTGCGTGGCAACGGTTGGCGAATCTGTGATCTACGCCAGAGGCTTGCAGTATTTACTTTCTTCACAACCGGAGTCGGGAGAGCTTTCTCTAGCGCAGCAAGTTCCTTATCGGTTGCGGTTCCATTTAGTATTGTAAATTTATTATTCACTAGAGCGGGATGTTTCCGTGCTTGCGTGGTGGAAGTGCAACCCGCTTATTGCGAAGGGCATTTAGCGCCTTAACAATTTGGTGTCTAGTTTCTTGAGGCTCTATTACCGCATCAATAAATCCGCGATCTGCTGCGATGTATGGATTAAGTAGTGTCTCTTCATAATCTTCAATTAGCTCTTTACGTTTAGCATCAGTGTCTTTGGCGTCTGCAAGTTCTTTACGATGCAGAATATTAACTGCGCCTTGTGCACCCATAACCGCGATTTGCGCAGTTGGCCAGGCTAGGTTCACATCGGCACCAAGATGTTTTGAACCCATAACAATGTAAGCGCCACCATAAGCTTTGCGAGTAATAACAGTAATCAAGGGAACAGTTGCTTCACCATATGCATAAAGTAATTTGGCACCACGACGAATAATCCCGTTCCATTCTTGTTCAGTGCCAGGCAAGAAACCTGGAACATCAACCAGAGTAATTACTGGAATACCGAATGCATCGCAAGTACGAACAAATCGTGCTGCCTTTTCACTCGCAGCAATATCGAGTGTTCCAGCAAGTGCTTGCGGTTGGTTCGCAATAATTCCAACAGAGTGACCCTCGATACGACCAAAGCCAACGAGAATATTTGGTGCATAAAGGGTGTGAACTTCTAAGAAATCTGCCTCATCCAAAATAGCTTCGATCAGAACCTTCATGTCATATGGCTTATTTGGATTATCTGGAATTAACGAATCAAGTGCGCGATCAGAAGGTGCGACATCTTTACTCTCAGTTGCAGCCAACACGGGAGACTCATCCATGTTATTACTTGGTAAATATGAGAGAAGTGCTTTCACATAATCGATTGCGTCATCTTCGCTATCTGCAAGATAGTGCGAGTTACCAGTCTTTGTGTTGTGGGTGCGTGCACCACCAAGTTCT
>CAWURN010000111.1:0-5678 GCA_963924835.1 Candidatus Nanopelagicaceae bacterium
TGAAGCACTTTTGGCTCCTGTTGCGCCAGCAGATCCGTTTGTTCCATTAGATCCTGCTGTGCCTTTTAGTGAAACCGCTACAGGCCATTTTCCTTTTGTTTTGGGGCCATACATATTCATGTTATTGGTGTCGATGTAAAAGTCACCATTGATTCCTAGCGTTGATTTTGGTGCACCTTTACCGCTTAATAAAGTATTTATTGCTGATGATGCGACGCGGCCAGCCTTAGAAATTGCTACTTTTTTAATTGTGTTCGCTTCTGCGGATGCAGAAATTAAATTTCCAAATATGAGAATTGAGATAGTGAATACTGCCAAGCCCTTTGGGGATTTTGAGGGGATCATATTTGGTCACTATTCCCTTTCTACTTTCCCTTTGTTCAAGGGCGATGTAATAAAGAGAATGCGCGCAATTTAAATGCAATACAGGAGTTTGATGAGGGCAGCCACTTATCCCCGCATATTTGTATTTACATAGGCTCGATACTCACAGTTCAAATTCAGGTTAATTCATTATTATCCCCAGCCTAGGGATGTTATCTACGGGTAGCCGGAAGTAACCACTTCAGGTGCTGGGACAGATAGAAAGCTACGGAAGTAGCGATTACATAAAGGAGTAAAGAAGTTATGAATAAGAAAATTGCAGCAGCTGCAATTGCAGCAGCACTTTCAATCGGAACTCTTGCATCAGTTTCAACCGCACAGGCTGATAGTGGACGCGTAAAAGGTGTTCCATCAAAAGTTGCTACCGTCCTTTCAGGATTAGTATTAAAGGGAACTCTTACACAAGCACAGGCAGATGCATTCACTGCAGCGTTAACTGCAGCTGCACCTGTAAGACCAAATATCACTAAGGACCATGAGGCAACTGAAGCAGTTATTACAACGACTCTCGGAATCACTGAAGCTGATTTAAAAGCAGCCCGTGCTGCCGGTAAATCACTTGCAACACTTGCTGGCGATAAGAAAGCAGCGCTAATCACAGCACTTGTTAATTTAAAGTCGACCCAGATTGATGCCGCTGTAACAGCAGGAACGTTAACTGCTGCACAAGCAACAACCGCAAAGGCTGGTTTAACTACTCGTGTAACAGCGATGGTTGAATCTGTTCCTGGTTCAAAGAAGGGCAAAATGGGTAAAGAAGGAATGGGCAAAGGCAAGAAGATGCACGGCTAATCTCCAAACTCTCTACGTTAACCACGCGGCTCTCGCTAGAAATAGCGGGGGCCATTTGGCTTTTCTGCCATTATTGCGAAATGAGAATTCATATTGGAAGCGATCATGCAGGTCTGGAATTTAAGGGTGTAATTGTTAAACATCTGCAGGCAAATGGCCACGATGTTATCGACCACGGTCCTATCGAATATGACGCTCTCGATGATTATCCAGTTTTCTGTATTCCAGCGGCTCAAGGTGTTGCAAATGATCCGGGTTCTCTTGGAATAGTTCTTGGTGGCTCTGGAAATGGCGAACAGATGGCTGCAAACAAAGTTAAGGGAATTCGTGCCGCGTTGGTCTGGTCGCTAGAAACTGCAGTTCTTGCACGCGAACATAACAATGCAAATGTGATTTCAATTGGTGGCCGAATGCATTCGGAAGAATTTTGTCTAGAACTAGTTGATAAATTTATTGCCACACCATTTCCAGGTGATGAGCGACATGTTCGCAGAATTAATTTGATGGCTAAGTTTGAAGAGTCTGGAAAGATTTAAGACTTAACGTATTTCAAATCAGTAACAATATGGCCTTTGCCTAAGCCTTTGCCCTCAAATCTAGTAAGCGGGCGAAAATCAGGTTTAGGGATTACTCCCCCAGTAAATCTGGAATCAGATCCAAATTTTCCCTGGCTCCATTCGGCATAAGCCACCCAATCAGTTGCGATATGAATGTGGCCACCGGGCTTTAGTTTTCTATGTATTAAATCCACAAAATCTTCTTGAACGATTCGGCGCTTCCAATGCTTTTTCTTATGCCAAGGATCCGGAAAATAAAGATGCACGGCATCTAGGCATTGGTCTGGCATATTTTCTTCGAGAACTTTTCGAGCGTCTTCATTTATCAATCGCACATTAGTTAATTCGATTTCGTTTATTCGAGCTAACAACGAACCGATACCAGGGCGATGAACTTCTAGGGCGAAGAAACCGGTGTCGGGAAAATTGCGGGCAATCTCGGCAGTGGCCTCGCCCATGCCGGTTCCAATCTCCATAATTATTTGCTTGCTCGTTGGAAATATCTCGGTAGGAATAATTGGGTGGTCAGGAAGAATTCCGAATTCATCCCAGAATAGATCGGTTGCCTTTGCTTGGGCTTCTGTAATTCGAGTTCCGCGCAGGCGAAAGGACCTGTTACTTAGGTTGTAGAGGCTGCTCTTCTCGGGGGAACTCATGTGGGTATCTTAGATAAGGATGGATAAGGTTGGCTCATGCCTGGATTAAATATCTCACGAGCCGAAGCACGCGAACGCAGCAATCATCTAGCCGTCACTTCTTATGTTGTGACCATAGATGTATGCCAAGGCCCAGAAAACTTCATCACTTCATCAACCGTTAAATTCAGTTGCAACAAGCCTGGATATGACACATTTATTGACGCAGTAGGTAAGCGAATTATTTCTGCCAAGTTAAACGGTGTTGATGTAGATGTTGCTAATTACGATGGCGAAAGTGTTTTCCTAAAAGGTTTAGCTGCGGAGAATGAACTGGTTATTGAAATTTTGGGTGATTATTCAAAGACCGGTGAAGGTCTGCAATATTCGGTAGACCCAGCAGATAATGAAGTTTATTTATACTCTCAAGGTGAGACCGCTTATATCCGCAAGATGTATCCATGCTTTGATCAACCAGATCTAAAAGCAACATTCCAATTAACCGTGACAGCGCCTGCGCATTGGGAAGTTATTTCCAATTCACCGGTTAAAACTAAGAATTCAAGCGCTAGTGAGAAGAACGTTTGGGAATTCTTACCAACTCCAAGAATTCCGACTTATATAACTGCCTTAATTGCCGGTCCTTATTATCACGTGCACGATGAATACGTTGGAGAGAAAACTGTTCCACTAGGAATCTACTGCCGTAAATCATTAGCAGAATCACTAGACCCTGAAGATATTTTCCTTGTAACAAAACAAGGCTTTGCATATTTCGAAAAAGTTTTCGGACTGGCTTATCCCTTTGAAAAATACGACCAAATTGCTGTGGTCGATTTCAACTGGGGCGCGATGGAAAATTCCGGTGCGGTCACATTCCTTGAGAACTTGTTGGTATTCCGTAGCAAGGTAACCGAGCGCATGTATGACGCCCGTGCAAATACCATCCTGCACGAAATGGCACATATGTGGTTTGGAAATATGGTCACGATGCAATGGTGGGATGACTTGTGGCTTAATGAATCATTTGCCGAATGGTCTTCGCACTTGGCATCAGCAGAAGGAACACGATTTGTAACTGCTTGGACTGGTTTCAACTCAGAACGTAAGAACTGGGCTTATCGCCAAGATCAACTATCTTCAACGCACCCGATTGTTTCGGACATGATCGATATCGAAACGGTTAACGCTAACTTTGATGGAATTACATATGCCAAAGGCGCTTCTGTGCTTCAACAATTGGTCGCCCATGTGGGTCGCGATAACTTCATTGCAGGGCTACAGAAGTATTTTGCAAAGCACGCCTTTGCAAACACAACTCTGGATGATTTATTAGTTGAACTAACCGCTACAAGTGGTCGAGATCTAAAGCCTTGGGTTTCTACCTGGCTGCAAACTGCTGGTGTGAACACCTTGCGCCCTAAGTTGGAAATATCTGATGATAAGTATTCAAAGATTGAAATCATGCAAGAAGCGCCACTTGTTCCTGCTGGTTCAAAAGAACTTCGCCCACACCGCTTAGCTGTCGGACTTTATGATGTTAAAGGCAACGATGTGGTCCTGCGTAAATCTGTTGAACTAGATGTTGCCGGTTCAAGCACCACTGTTACTGAACTTGCTGGCGAAAAAGTTGCGGACTTGTTGTTAATCAATGATCGCGATCTATCATATGCAAAAGTTCGGCTAGATGAACGCTCTATTGCAACCTTGAAATCACACTTAGGCAATATTTCTGATGGCCTAACTCGCGCTATGTGCTGGGCAATTTCTTGGGACATGTTGCGTGATGCCGAAATCAGTGCAACTGACTTCATTGAAATAGCGCTTGCCGGCCTGCCAGGTGAAAGTGATATTACTGTCGTAACGGTTATTGGAAATCAATTGACTACTGCAGTAGAACTTTATGCAAACCCCGCAAACCGCGATTCACTTCGAATCAAAGTTGCAGATGGAATTGCAAACTTGCTGGCTTCGGCAAAGGCTGAGAGTGACCACCAACTTCAATATGCCAGAATCTTTACTGGTCTTGCAGTGACAGATGGACACGGAAAACAATTACGTGCGCTTCTAGATGGAAAGCTTGCAGGCCTTAAAGTAGATGCAGATCTGCGTTGGACATTTGTTCTGGCACTTTGCGAACGTGGCTTATTTACCCGTGCGGAACTAGATGCCGAACTAGATAGAGATAACACAATTAACGGCCAACTTGGGCATGCAACTTGTGTTGCCTCGTTCCCTACCGCTGAAGCAAAAGCTGCAGCTTGGAATTCGATTACTAAAGAGGATTTAACAAGTTCAATTCGTGCGTCAATCCACCGTGGTTTTATGAGATCTGGACAGCGGGATCTACTTGCTTCGTATGTTGATCCATATTTTGATTCGCTACTTACTATGTGGGATAACGCATCATTTGATATCGGAAGCTCTTTCGTAGAACTTTGCTACCCAACATATATAACTAATCAAGCGACTTTAGATAAAACTATCAACTGGCTTGCTACAACTGGCAAAGATTCAGCGGCTGGACTTCGTAGATTAGTTTCGGAAAGTCGTGACGCACTTTCTCGCTCCCTTAAAGCACAAGCTAAGGATGCTTAAAACTATTTGGTCCTAATCAATCCGAGTAAGTGTTGAACTCTTATTCTTCTTGCGGTCAACTGTTGAAAGTGCGACAACTGCTGAAATTACTACGAACATAATAGTTGGAATAACAATGAAATAAACTATTCCAAGAAATGTTCCAAGCGGCTCTCCAGGAAGTGAACCATCTTCTTGAGTAATTCGATTTAGAACGCCAGTGAAAAATTGCATATGAGTATCCTAGGCAACGCCATGTTCAGCACCAAATGGGCGAAGGTATGAAATCCATCTCGTATCTGGTTTCCCAGTTCCCAGAATTCTCCATGCTGCCCCTGCTGGTTCACGTGGCAGAGTCTTCAATTTCCAACCGATTTCTTTCAAAGTGCGATCCGCTTTTTGGTGATTGCACTTGTGACAAGCCGAAACAACATTCTCCCAATTGTGGGCCCCGCCGCGACTGCGTGGAATCACATGATCAATCGAAGTTGCAGGTGCCGTGCAATAAACACATCGTCCGCCATCGCGCGCAAAAAGTGCCCGACGCGAAAGTGGAACTGCATGACGATAAGGAATTCGAACAAATTTAACCAATTTAATAACTGCTGGAAGAGTTATTTCGCCACCGGAATAATGAAGCACGGTGTCAGAATCTTCAATTGTTGTGGCTCGCTGATTTAAGACGAGGATCAACGCTCGTCGCTCTGATACGACACCTAGTGGCTCATAAGTG
>CAWURN010000112.1:0-4439 GCA_963924835.1 Candidatus Nanopelagicaceae bacterium
TACGCTCTGGTGTTGGATAGCAATATGACAAACGCATTGACCAAGAACCAAAACCATCGGCATAGAACGCTGTGCCTGGCACATATGCAACCTTGGCGACAATCGCCTTTGGCATGAGAGCCTTAGTATCAATTTCCTCTGGCAAAGTAACCCAGACGTAAAAACCACCGCCGGGCTTTGTCCATTTAGCTGTTACTGGAAAATATTCATCTAATGATTCAAGCATCGCATCGCGGCGCACCTTATATAGATCGCAAAAAGATGCAATCTGATCGCGCCATGGTTGATCAGCTAAATAACTAGAGATTGTTAACTGTGAGAAGTTAGAAGGACACAAGATTGAAGATTCACTAGCAATAATTAACTTCTCTTTCAGAGATGGTGGCACTAGCGCCCAGCCCACACGCATTCCTGGAGCAATCGTCTTTGAAAATGAACCTAAATAAATAACATTTTCTGAATCTTCAGCGCGCATCGCGTTAGGAGATGGCTTATCAAAGCCAAGTAGGCCGTATGGGTTGTCTTCAACTACGAAGATGCCTTCTGTGCGACAGATATTTAGGATTTCAGTACGGCGATCTGCAGGAAGCAGAACACCTGAAGGATTTTGGTAGTTAGGGATTGTGTATAAAAATTTAATTTTACGACCAGATGCACGCACGCTCTTAATCGCAGTGCGCAAACCTTCAGGAACTAATCCCAAATCATCAGTTTCAACATGAACCACCTTGGCTTCATATTGGTGGAAAGTTCCGAGCGCTCCAACATATGAAGGTGCTTCAGCTAAAACAACATCGCCTGGATCAATAAAGATACGAGAAATTAAATCTAGAGCTTGTTGCGATCCCGTTGTTACTAAAACATCATCAGGATTAGCACGAATTCCTTCTAGGGCCATCATTTCGCAGATTTGTTCGCGAAGTTTTGGATGTCCTTGACCGCTGCCATATTGCAGCGCTTCTTGGCCGTTAGTCAAAATAAGTTTTTGAACAACATCAGCCATCATTCCCATTGGAAGTGCTGAAAGATTAGGCATTCCACCAGCTAGAGAAACAATTTCAGGTCTAGATGCAACAGCAAAGAGTGAGCGAATTTCACTGGGTTTCATATGTGCCGCACGTCCAGCAAAGCGCTCCTCTAGATTTTGAGGCGCACCTGTTGCATAGCGTGGCGTTACATCAGACATGGCTTAAGTCTCCCATATGCCGGCACGTAGCCGAGCACTTATTATCGACGGATACCAGCTCTACGCAGATCAGAAATACGCAAAGTTCCTGTTTTTGCATCATCTTCAGCAGCTAAATAGAGGCGCTGAATTGCAATTACCAGGGCCTCTGCAATCACATCACGAAAATCAGGACGGGACATACGGCCAATATCGCCAGGATTAGTTTTATAACCCAAATCGATACGAACTGCTGGCGCTTTAGTTAAGCGCAGTAGCTCCCACGTCATGGCGTGTGTGCGGCAGTTAGCAAAGTCAGTGCGAGCACAGATTTCACGCTGTACTAAAGAAGCAAATCTCTCTCCAACAATTGAGTGCACACCATGGGCTTCGCTTCCGTAAAAATAAGTTGCAGCCCCATGAGCATTTTCATTCTTATAACTATCTTCATGTAATGAAATCATTAGATCAGCGTTGCTGCTATTTGAAAAGGCTATGCGTTCTTTTTCACTGGGATTATTTGTTGCCCCGCGTGTTAAGAAAACAGAAGCACCGAGAGCAAGCAGGCGGCCTTCAGTGCGAACTGCAACATCATAAACAAGTGGATCATCACCATCGGGGTTTAAAACAATAGTTTTATTGGCAAGTGCTGGTCCCCGATTCTTTTGATTTGCACTCTCACGCAAAACAGATGGTGCACCCCCAGAAACAATTTTAGTTAAACGAATGAGTGCAATGATTGTTGCTGGTCCACATTTTCCATCTATGGTTGCTCCCACAGATTTCTGAAAATCTTTCACCGCTAATTCTGTGCGAGGACCATAAATTCCATCTACTCGTCCACAATCAAAACCCATTTCAGTGAGACGTGATTGTAGAGCTGCAACATCATCACCATGCATTAATGGCGGTTCCTGCAGATTTAAAGACCTGTCCCCGAGTTTCCACTTTGCTTCCTCAAGTGCGCGAGCCGTGACCTCATCAACAAGCCCGGTGACACTTAAACCACGGGCTTGTTGAAAAGAACGAATCTCAGACTCGGAAAGGTCGGACATTTTATTTAAGCGAGAAAGCTTTCAAGTTCCTTCAACATCGCAGGCTTTGGCTTTGCTCCAACAATTGTCTTCACAATCTCGCCATTAACAAAAACATTCATGGTTGGAATTGATGAGATTCCATACTTGATTGCAATAGCAGATTCTTCATCTGTGTTTAGCTTTACAATCTTTAGCTTTGAGCCGTATTCATTAGAGATCTCTTCAAGAATTGGTCCCACAGCGCGGCAAGGGCCACACCATTCAGCCCAGAAATCCACCAATACAGGCGTGCTGCTCTGTAAAACCTCAGCATCAAATGTCGCTGTAGTTACTTTACTCGTGGCCATTATTTACTCCTTGATATATGTGTTGAGGGTGTGAACTTTAGTGTCCTGAGAGGAATCTTTCAGCATCCAGCGCTGCGGCGCAGCCAGAACCAGCTGCTGTAATTGCTTGGCGGTAGGTGTGATCCACTAAGTCACCGCAGGCAAAGACACCTTTGATATTTGTTCTAGTTGAGCGATCTTCTACTTTTACGTAGCCTTCAGAATCTAGATCGATTTGCCCAATGATTAATTCACTGCGTGGGATATGTCCAATAGCAACAAATAATCCCGTCACATCCAAAGTTGATTCTGAACCATCAATTGTATTTTTAATCATTAATCCAGAAACCTTTTCAGATCCTAAAACATCAATTACTTCAGAGTTCCATAGAAATTCAATCTTAGGATTATTAGCAGCGCGCTCTGCCATAATTTTTGATGCTCGTAATGAATCACGGCGATGAATCAAAATAACTTTGTCAGCAAATCGCGTTAAGAATGTTGCTTCTTCAACAGCGGAGTCTCCTCCACCAACAACTGCAATTGTTTGTCCACGGAAAAAGAAACCATCACACGTAGCACACCAAGAAACACCGTGACCAGATAAACGCTTTTCGTTTACTAAACCAATTTCGCGGTATGCACTACCTGTTGCAAGAATGACAGCCTTTGCTTTAACGATATTGCCTGAACCATCTTTCAAAACTTTAATATCACCAGATAAATTCATTTCAACAATGTCATCGGTGATTAACTCTGTGCCAAAGCGCTTTGCTTGCTTGCGCATACTGTCCATAAGATCTGGACCCATCACACCATCAATAAAACCAGGAAAGTTTTCTACTTCAGTTGTGTTCATGAGTGCGCCCCCAGCAGTTACAGAACCCTCATACATGAGTGGGTTTAACTGGGCGCGAGATGCGTAAATAGCAGCTGTGTATCCAGCTGGGCCTGATCCAACTATTACGACATCTTTAACTTCACTCATATGTACTCCCTATAACCCGTAACGTATCTTCTTTATTCCGCTGCGCCTGGACGACGTAAAACAGAGTTCTTCAAATGCCTAATCATTGTAATCTCTTCAACGCCTGCAGCCTTGCCAGCAATTAAGTAACCAATAAATGCTGCGCCCATAACAACTGCTAACTCTCCTAATCTAGCGATTTGGCTCATTTCGACGCCAACCCAATCTAAATATTGAGTCAATGCGAATAGTGGCAACATCACTCCGAATGAGGCACCGAATAAGCGAAGGTGTTGGCCACCAAAATCTTTCAAAGAAATCTTCCCAGTGTGTTTTTTAAGCAATGAAAGCGTGACGAACAAGCCAAGCAAGTATGAGATTGAGAAGGCTGCACCCAAACCGATTGTCACCCATTGGTTGCGCAGCGTGGCAAGTGAAAGATAGGAAAGTCCAACAGCAATAATATTGATAATTAAAATTGAAATAACTTGTGTGCGAGTATCTTCAAATGCATTAAAGCCACGGATCAAGATTAAGTTGATAGAAAATGCAACTAAACCAAAACTGAGCGCTGCCAATACATAACCGATATATCTGGCATCTTCTAGCGGAATACCAATAAATAGAACCGAAGTAATGAGCGGGCCAAATAATAAGAAGGCAACTGCACTTGGAATAGTAATTACACCAACTAGTCTTATTGCGCGAATTAACTGTTCACGAACTTCCTCAGCTTTTTTCTCTAAAGCAAGACGTGAAATATGAGGCAAGATTGCAGTGATGATTGAGATCGTGACGATTGAATAAGGTAACAACATTACATAGTAAGCAAATGTATAAGGGGTGTATCCAACTCCACGCTCTATTCCCTCTTGCGCACTTCGCACCGCAGCACTTGTTGCAACATTTACTGTTACTAAATAACCAAGCTGTGAAATCAAAAC
>CAWURN010000113.1:0-2690 GCA_963924835.1 Candidatus Nanopelagicaceae bacterium
TTGCTCACCGCCGGAAAGTTCAGATGGTAATCGGTGAGATTTTTCTTCCAGCCCAACTAGTTCGAGAAGAGCTGGAACCTTGCGCGCAATTTCACTCTTAGGCTTTCCAATAACTTCCATTCCGAATGCAACGTTTTCAAATACAGTCTTGCCAGGTAACAGTCGAAAATCCTGAAATACGATTCCCATAGTTCGGCGATAGGCAGGAACTTTTCGGTTTCGTAATTTTGCTACGTTTATTCCATCCACAGTTACTACGCCTGTTGATGCTGTTTCTTCCTTTAGTAGCAGGCGCAACAGCGAAGATTTGCCAGAGCCGGAAGCGCCCACCAAAAAAACAAAGTCGCCTTGTTCAATATCTAAATTAATGCTGTCAAGGGCAGGTGAACTGGTGTTCTTATATTGTTTGGAGACATTGTCAAAACTAATCACAATGCACTCTCCTATTTCGACTCGCCTAATAGTTAATAAAGTCTTTAAAAACTTGGATAACTTCAGCATAAATACTGCATTAGCAATCTCCGCAAGGGCGCGCCGAATAAACCTGAATAACTAAAAGTAAAGTGCTACGAGCCTTGCTCGCGACGCCAACGAATTCCAGCTTCGACAAATTGATCAATGTCGCCATCAAGAACAGCCGAGGTGTTTCCAGTCTCAACTTCTGTTCTTATGTCCTTAACCATTTGATAAGGATGTAACACATAGGAGCGCATCTGATTTCCCCATGATCCTGCCGTGTCACCTTTCAGCGAATTAATTTTTGCTTGCTCTTCTTGGCGTGTGCGTTCTAAAATTCTGGCTTGTAATACAGCCATGGCTGTGGCTTTATTTTGTAACTGAGAGCGCTCATTTTGACAAGAAACTACGATGCCGGTCGGGATGTGTGTTAGTCGAACTGCTGAGTCAGTGGTGTTAACACCCTGGCCGCCTGGACCAGATGAGCGATAAACATCAATGCGAATATCATCATCAGGAATGTCTACTGAATCTGTTTGCTCAACTACCGGGATCACTTCAACTTCTGCGAATGAAGTTTGGCGGCGGCTCTGGTTATCAAATGGCGAAATTCTAACCAGGCGATGAGTTCCCTGTTCCACCGATAAAGTTCCGTAGGCAAATGGCGCCTCAACTGAAAAGGTTGTTGATTTTATTCCAGCTTCTTCTGCGTAGGAAGTTTCGTAAACTTCCGTTTTCCACCCATGCCGTTCGCAATAACGCAAATACATTCGCTGCAACATTTCTGCCCAGTCCGCAGCATCTACTCCGCCGGCACCAGAGCGAATTGATACCAAGGCTTCGCGGTGGTCATACTCACCAGAAAGCAGGGTTCGAACTTCAAGCTCGCCGATCGCTTTTTCAAGAGAAGTTAATTCAAGAGCAGTTTCATCGAGGATTCCTTGATCAGATTCGGTTTCGCCCATTTCCCGCAATACCTGAATATCGTTAACGCGAGACCGCAAGTTTTTGATTCGGCCAATGTCAGCTTGTAGTACAGAAAGCTTGCCGGTGACTTTCTGGGCATTTGCTTGGTCATCCCACAAATTCGGCGCCGAGGCCAAGATCTCTAGTTCAGCAACCTCACCTTGCATGGCCTCAATATTCAGTACTTTTTCAATACTGGAAAGGGTGGAGTTAATCGCCGCTAAATCAACAGAAAAATCTCCAGACGCCATAATTCCTAAGGCTACCGTTTCGGGGGATAAATCATGTGCTGGTAATGTGCCATACGTGATACCATACGTTTATGAGGAAGACGACAATCTATTTATCTGATGAATTACTCGCCGCAATTAAATCTGAGGCGGTCGCGCAGAATCGTTCCGAAGCGTCTTTAATTAGATCTGCTTTGGAGCGAGATATGAAGGCTCGGTTGAATCCGCCACTACCTTCATTTGGTCTGTTTTCGGATGGCACCTTAGATATCGAAAATCTAGATAAGGAACTTGTTGGATTTGGCGCGCAATGATTGTCATTGACACCGGTCCACTTTTTGCAATTTATGACAGCTCAGATCGTTACCACAACTCGGTACGCGAATATCTAGAGCAAATGCGACCAAGTATTTCTCTGAGTCCTTACGTACTGGCCGAGCTTGACTATTTAGTTCAGACTCGATTTGGTGCAAAAGTGGAAATTTCGATGTTAAATGACATTTCAAATGGTTCGTTCATTCTTGAGTCTTTTGATGGTGAAGACTTGATGGCTTGTGTGAAGATTATTGAAAAAATGAATAATCAAGAAATTGGACTAACTGATGCCTCAGTTGTTCACTTAGCCCATCGCAACAACACCAACACCATCATGACGCTGGATTACAAGCACTTTAACCCAATGCATAATTCTAAGAACAAGCCATTCACTCTTGTCCCCAAAAAATTGAAGTAAGTTGACGAGAGAAACTTACTTGCTATGCGGGTTTTCTGTTGCTTAGCCAACTTCGGATACCAGCCACGATTGAGCCCACAATAAAGAATGTTGCTATCGCATATGAACCCGTTTTAACGGCAGGAATAGTTGCAGCGTAGTAACCCGCAAGAGTTAATCCAACACCCCATGAAATTGCGCCGACAAAGTTTGCGCCCAAGAACTTGTAGTAATTCATTCGCGCGATTCCAGCAATAGCAGGCACCAGTACTCGGGCCCATGGCATGAACCGGGAAACGACTACAGCCCACCAGCCAAGTTGGAAA
>CAWURN010000114.1:0-6794 GCA_963924835.1 Candidatus Nanopelagicaceae bacterium
CCAGATGATCCGGTATTGCTAAGACTTTTACCAAACGCATATGCCGATCCGGAAGCGGCATCTGATTTTCGTAGATATACCGAACCACAATTGCGCGGTGCAAAACAGAGAAACTTAAGGCTAGTGCGTGAACAACTAACAGTCTTAGTTGATGAGAATTTGGGTGGAGTAATTGAAGATTTGGATTCAGATATTTGGTTAAAGGCAATAAACGATTTACGGATTGCGCTTTCGATTCGACTCGAAATTAACGAAACTAGTTTTGAGACTTTCGAACTGTTGCCGGATGAAGATCCGCAGAAGCCGGTTTACGCCGTTTACTTCTGGTTAGGTTGGCTGCAGGAAAATTTGTTAGAGTTGCTCCTATGACACTTCGAATTCATGCAGATCTTGTTGCAAAAATTTTGGAGCAGTCCCGCGTGGAATATCCAGATGAGTGCTGCGGGGTCATACTCGGCCCAGAGGGCAGCGACAATCCTGTGGAATTAAAGCCCATGATTAATGCGGCGCATTCGCCTACTTTTTATGAATTTGATTCCAAAGATTTACTTGCTCTTTATCGGGAGCTCGATGAGAAATCTAAAGAGATCGTGGTCGTGTATCACTCGCATACCGAAACGCAGGCATATCCATCTCGCACAGATATCGCCTATGCCTCCGAACCAAATGCGCACTATGTCGTAGTTTCTACCCGCAAAGAGATTGCACCTGAGAATGAATTTCGCTCATATCGAATAATTGATGGTGTTGTAACTGAAGAACCTGTTGAAATTATTTCCACGATTGGCAAGTAAGGCGCGCTTCTAGGATACTTATCCCATGTCCGCATCAATCTCTGCACCAACAATTGAAGTCCGAATTCCGACAATTCTTCGCCCATATACAAATAGTGAAAAAATTGTTTCGGCCGAAGCGAATAATTTAGGTGAGTTAATCACCGCTCTGAATGATAAATATGTCGGACTAGGCGAACGGTTGCTTGAAAAAAATGAACTTCGCCGTTTTATAAATATTTATATTAATGACGAAGATGTTCGATTTATGGGTTCACTTGCTGCAACGCTAAAAGCTGGTGATTCTGTAACAATCTTGCCTGCCGTCGCCGGTGGTTGCAAGTGACAAGATACGAATCGCTCGAAGCATCACTCGGTCACACGCCATTAATTGGTTTACCAAAACTTTCACCAAAATCTGAACCTGGAAAGCCTGCAGTTCGTCTCTGGGCAAAGATGGAAGATCGCAATCCCACTGGTTCAATTAAAGATCGCACAGCAATGGCGATGATTGATGATGCTGAAAAAACTGGAAAATTAAAACCTGGTGCAACAATTCTTGAACCAACAAGTGGCAATACTGGAATTTCACTTGCCATGGTTGCAAAAGTTCGGGGCTATAACTTAATTTGTGTGATGCCAGAAAATACAAGTATCGAGCGCACTCAAATTTTGGAGATGTGGGGCGCAAAAATTATTTATTCACCTGCTGCCGGTGGTTCTAACGAAGCGGTTCGAGTCGCCAAAGAGATAGCAGAACAGAATCCAGAATGGGTTTTTCTATATCAATATGGAAACCCAGCAAATACTTTGGCCCATTACCAAACAACCGGACCAGAAGTTTTCGAAGATTTACCAACCGTTACACACTTTGTTGCAGGGCTGGGAACAACTGGCACGCTTATGGGAGCTGGGAAATTTTTACGCGAAAAGAATCCAAATATTGCAATCATTGCTGCTGAACCAAGATATGGCGAAGTTGTTTATGGGTTGCGAAATTTAGATGCAGGATTCGTTCCAGAACTTTACGACGCATCAATTATTACGCGCCGATTCTCTGTTGGTGCTGAAGATTCAGTTCGCAGAGTGCGTGAATTACTTGAGGTTGAAGGCATCTTCGCTGGAATCTCTACGGGAGCAATTCTTCATGCAGCCCTTGGTATCGCCAAAGAATGCATTGATGCGGGAGTAGGCGCTGATATTGCGTTCATTGTCTGCGATGCGGGATGGAAGTATTTATCCACTGGCATATATGGAAAAGATAGCGACTCTGAAGTTCTCGACGGCCAACTTTGGGCTTAACTCTTTACTGAAGGTAGGCTTGGCTATATGTCGGGCGCAAAGTTATCTGAAAACTCACCAATCGGAATATTCGATTCAGGTGTTGGCGGTTTAACGGTTGCCAGATCGATTATTGATCAGCTTCCCGGTGAATCAATTCTTTATGTTGGCGATACTGCACGTGGTCCATATGGTCCAAGACCGCTTGCCGAAGTTCGAACTTTCGCTTTAGAAATTCTTGATGAATTAATTAATGCAGGAGTAAAAGCAATTGTCATTGCTTGCAACACCGCAAGTGCCGCAATGTTGCGAGATGCCCGTGAACGTTATTCAGTTCCAGTAATAGAAGTTATCCAACCTGCGGTTCGTCGTGCGGTTTCAGCGACTCGGAGTGGTCGCATCGGAGTAATTGGAACTAATGCAACTATTGAATCAGGTGCATATCTGGATGCCTTTGCGGCAGCTCCACAATTAGAAATTACATCAGTTGCTTGCCCATTATTTGTTGAATATGTTGAACGTGGCGAAACTTCTGGCACCGCAATTACCAAAGTGGCTAACGATTATTTAAAATCTCTAATTGAAAAAGATATCGACACCCTGGTTTTGGGCTGCACCCACTACCCATTATTGACTGGTGTAATTTCATACGTAATGGGGAATGAAGTCACACTTGTTTCAAGTGCTGAAGAAACTGCCAAGGATTTATATCGAATACTTGTCGAAAAAGATATGTTAAATAGTTCTGGGAAACCTTCCCATAAATTTGTTTCAACTGGCGAAAGTGAAATGTTTAGCAGACTTGCTAGACGATTCCTTGGGCCAGAAGTAACAAGAGTCGAATCGAGGATCTAGATGTCAGCAGATAACAGTCAAAATAAGGTGAGCGGTTCAAGAATTGATGGTAGAAATCCTGAAAATTTACGTCCTATCAAATTCACTCGTAACTGGTTAAATAATGCAGAAGGTTCGGTATTAGTTGAATTTGGAAATACTCGCGTTCTCTGTGTTGCATCGTTTACACCAGGAGTTCCACGTTGGTTAGTTGGTAAAGGTGGCGGTTGGGTAACAAGTGAATATGCGATGTTGCCGCGAGCTACCCACACAAGATCTGATCGTGAAAGTGTAAAAGGCAAACTTGGTGGTCGTACTCAGGAAATTTCTCGACTTGTTGGGCGTTCACTTCGCGCAGTTGTTGATACTGCTGCACTTGGCGAAAATACAATTGTTATCGATTGCGATGTTCTGCAAGCAGATGGCGGAACAAGAACTGCTGCAATCACGGGGGCATATGTCGCGCTACAAGATGCAATTACCTGGGCAAAAGATAAGGGCCATATTCCGGCATCTCGCAATCCAATTACCCAAGGCGTCTCTGCAGTAAGTGTTGGAATAATTGGTGGAGTACCAATGCTAGATCTTTGTTATGAAGAAGATGTCACTGCTGATACAGATATGAATATCGTTTGCACCGCTGATGGAAATTTTGTTGAAGTTCAGGGTACTGCAGAAGGAAAACCCTTTGACCGCGAACTTCTAAATAGCCTTTTGGACCTTGGTGTTTCTGGTTGTAATCAACTTTCAAAATTGCAACAGATTGCACTTAACTAGTTCATAATGCGCAAGATAGTTTTAGCAACACAGAACAGCGGAAAAATTGCGGAATTTGAAAGATTACTTGCCGAATTTGTAAGTGATGTTCAAGTTTTAGGTCTTAGGAATTTCCCCGATATGCCAGACATCGCTGAGACCGGACATACATTTATCGAAAATTCTTTATTGAAGGCGAGAGGAATTTGTGGATTCACAGGCCTTCCAACCCTGGCGGATGACAGCGGTCTTTGCATCGATTATTTAAATGGCGATCCTGGAATTTATTCGGCAAGATGGTCGGGAATTCATGGTGATGACAAAGCGAATATCGCGAAGGTTCTGTTGCAATTAGATGGCGTTGCTATGGAAGATCGAAGTGCGCATTTCATTTGTGAAGTTGCTTTGGTGTTTCCGCAAGGGCACGAACATGAAGGACGCGAGGTAATTGAGAGCGGAAAGTTACTTGGGTCTATCACCCTTTCACCCCGTGGAACAGCGGGCTTTGGGTATGACCCAATTTTTCAACCAGCGGGAGAAGCATTAACACTGGGCGAATTCACGCATGGTGAGAAGGACAAGATCAGCCATCGAGGAATTGCAATGCGGGCCATCGCACCCCGTATTTTAGATTTGCTCTAAAAATCTAAGTTTTGTTCGGCCCTAAGGTATCCTTTCGCTATTAAGTTTTAAATCTGGATTTCAATCTCAAACCAAGGAGTACAACTGTGGCAGTTAAGAAATCAGCAAAGAAGACAACAAAGAAACCTGTTAAAAAAGCAGCGAAAAAAACTTCCGCTAAGAAAACTGCGAAGAAGAGCGCCGCAAAAAGAACTGTGAAGAAGACAGCAGCGAAGAAGAGTGCTAAGAAAGTTGTAAAAAAGAGTGCGAAGAAAGTTGCTAAAAGAGCTACTTCAACTTTTGCTGTTTCTTCAGCACCATCAATTCGTTCTGACTCTCAGGGTAACTCGGTTGTTAATCGTCCAGCGAAAACTCCAGGTGCCAGTGTTCCTTCCTCAGTGAAGAATTCTTCAACAGATTCTTCATCTAAACGCGTTGTAATTGCAGTTGTAGTTGCTGTTGTTTTGATTGCGTTAGTTGTTGTATCGCGAAACGGATCTACTAAAACTGATAGCGCAGCTCCCGAAGCAACTGCAACAGCTCAAGCATCTGCTGAGGAATCTGCAGAACCAACAGCAGAAGCATCTGCTGAGGCATCTGCTGAGGCATCAACTTCACCAGTTGTTGATGGTGGCGGAAGTGAACCAGTTGGAATCGTTGCTCAATATACGGGTTCAGGTGCAACTATTTTCTGGAAGATGCCACTTGATGGTGCAAAAGTTGCGAACTACAACATCGAAATTCGTGCGAACGGTGGAATTTGGAAGTTGATTTCAACAGTTCCAGCTGATCAATATTCATTCGACATCGCTAAAGATTCAACCACAGGTTGGGCTTCATTTAGAATTTCATCAGTTCTAGAAGATGGAACAGTTGTCGGCGGAAAAGTCTTTGGACTTCCAGGGCAATGGTCCTAACTAAAAATCTTAGTTAAAATTATTTTGAATTAAGTGCTTCAAGTATTGATGCAACATAAACATCACTACCAGCTTCAATTAAGTGAACGCCATCCGGAGCGAAAAACTCCGGGTGGTTTTCTGCTATTTCAGCCCAATTAACTAATACGGTATTTGGATAACCGGATACAACTTCGCTAATAATTTTATTATTTCCATCTCGCCAAGTTCTGGGAACAGAAGTATTTACTACAATAACCTTTGGTTGATCTTTGAGAAGTTCCATTAATTTGACCATATCTTCACGGGATACGGCATTATTGTTCCCAACATTTAGAACAACAGGAGAGCTTCCGACTCGTGGTTTATCTTCTTCTACTGCTGTAATCAACTCTTGAATTTGTCGCCCTACTCGAGCATTAATTAGCGCAATATCCTCTTGCATTGCCAATTTGTTTCGGATTCCTAAAATCACGGAATCTCCAGTTACCCATAACCCAGCTTGATTTTCTGAAATGACAGTGTCTGGCAATTCTAATTCTGGTTTAATCTCGACGATTATTGATTGATCGCGTTGCCAAGCTAGCGCAACAGAACTTCCAGTCATAACTACCATAAAAGCAACAACTGAGGAAACAAAGATTCGCTGTCGTTTTTGCATGATTTTGGTGCGGTATTTCATACCCCTAAACCAGTTTTGCACTATGCCTTTACGAATTGGAATCTCTATTGCGCGCAGTGATATATCTGCAAGAGCTAATACAACTAAAACACGAGCTACATTTAATGCGAGAGGGTTTCCCGTTAAATCGGCGCCTGGTCTAGTTATTTGGAAAACAACCCAGTGCCAGAGGTATATCCCATAAGACCTTTGACCAATCCAGAGAAATAGCTTGTTACTTAAAATTGGCGAAAACCGTGATGCGGGATGGACTATCGAGATGATTGTTGCACAACCAAAAAGTCCAGCTAGTGGAAATGCAATTTGATAAAGCGCGGTATTAGATTGATCAATAAATAAGAAAATACAGAGCAGACCGATAAATCCAAAGACTCCGATGCCATCAATGAAATCTTGGGCGCGCTGCGAAATCTTGGGAGATAAGTTTCGTGGAATCCAACTTACTGCGAGTGCGGAACCTAGAAATAAACCGAGGCTATGAGTATCGGTTCCAAAGTAAATATGGCTGATTCGCCCTGCTGTTGCATTATCTGCTTGTAATGAGAAGAGAAAAAGTGCTGTTCCAGAGAAAGTCGCAATTACAAGTGCTACTCGCCTGACAACGCGTTTTCCAAAGCGGCGCCAGATGAAAAGCAAAATGATTGGCCAGATTAAGTAGAACTGAAATTCAACAGCAAGTGACCAAGTGTGCTGTAACAGAGGTGGGCGACCAATTGCCTGAAAATAGTCTTGATTAACTGCGACCAATTGCCAGTTATTCGTTCCTGTAAGAACAAATGGCACATCGGTAATGAATCTTCGAATCGCATCAGGTGCAAAGAAAGCTATGAAAACCGAGGTAACAATTATCAGAATCACAAGTCCCGGCAGAAGCCTTCTGACTCTTGCTGCATAAAATTCTTTAAGATCTAGACCATTTGCACTTTCAATTGAATCCAAAATTAACCGAGT
>CAWURN010000115.1:0-2720 GCA_963924835.1 Candidatus Nanopelagicaceae bacterium
CATTGCTAAACAAAACTGCGCGGTCAGCAGTCCTACGGTTCCAGTTCCCCAGATCAATATTCGCTTGCCCGGCTCGGGTTTAGCGCCATCGGCTACGCGCCAGGCATTAGCTGCTGGTTCAACTAGCGCTGCTAATTCAAAATCAAATTCATCTGGAAGCACATAAAGAAAACGTGCTGGGATTAATAATTTCTCGGCAAGTGCGCCATCAAAGCCATTTCGGATGCCAAGTTCAAAGCGATCGGCGCAAGTGTGTTGGCGCCCATCTTCGCAACGTTTGCAGTTGCCGCAACCCATCATTACATCGCTAGTTACTTTTTTACCAAGCAAAGATTTATCTACTCCATCGCCAACTTCTATAACAGTTCCCGACCATTCGTGGCCAAGTCGCATCGGAAGTTTTGCTTGTCCGTCGTGCAAATATGGCATCACACCATTAAAGAATTCAACATCTGTTCCGCAGACACCAACGCGTTCGATCTTGGCGACAATTTCACCAGCACCGGCTTTTGGATCTGCCACTTCTTGAATTTCAAAGGTCTTGGGTGCAGTAACGACAAAGGCTTTCATAGTGCCGCAATCTTAATTGAAATTAGGTCGAGAACTGAAGAACTTCGAATTGTAGTTAAATCTGCGGCAACGGCAGCGAAGTGACTTGGGCTTAATTTTCTAGTGAATTCTGGCAGTGAGAGTGTTTGGGTAACAGCTTCAAGTGCGTCTGAATTCTGGGCTAGTGGCTTGAGTTTGTGGGCAAGTGGATCGTCGATTTCATTATTGGTTGCTAAGAAATGTATCCAGATTGCAACAACGGCCAGATGGAGAGCAGCCGATCTTCCTTGTTCTGCTAACTCATTAGCAGCGTCGAAAATTCGTTGTTGCATTTTCTGCGAGCCATCCATTGCAATCTGATGAGTGCGATGGTGAAGTGTTGGATTAGAAATTCGCTGCCTATTTGTTTGGCCATATAAAACTAAATCAATTCCACCTGCTTCAACTATCGAAGGGACCATTTCATTTTCTTGTAACGCCTTAATAAATGGCGCAATAATCGGATTAACTATTGCATTGGCAGCAAATTCGATTCCTTCTAACTCCCCGATGTATGCAAGAGTTGAATGCACGCCATTAAAGAGGCGAATCTTTGCTAATTCATGGGGTTTTACATCTGAAACAAATTCCACACCGGAACCGACAAATAGCTCTTCAATTTGATCATTCTGAATTACCCATTGGTTGAATGGTTCTGTCGTAACCGCATTACTTCTCATCGCCGGAACTATTCGATCAATCATGGAATTAGGGAAACGAATATTTGTATTAACCCATTTCAGAAGTTCTCCATCGCCAGCTGCTGCTATGGCTTCAAGAACTAATCCCTGTAAAAATTGGCTATTGCTTGGAACATTGTCGCAAGAAATTATTGCAATTCCAGGTGCACCTGATTTGAATCTTTCGCCTAACAGGTGTGCGAGCCGGGCCGGGACGCCATCAGGACCATCGTTCTTGTAAGCCTTTTCGGTGACGGTCAAAGTTATTGCCTGCAGATCTGGACTTCTAACTATCTGCGTTATACGTTCCAGATCTCGTGGATAGAAGAGAGATTCTTTAATTGATTCAACTAATGTAGTTGTCTCACCATTTGCATCACGAGCAATAACTTCGTATTTGTTGCCCTGGGAAGTAAGTGCATCGGCCACATCAGGTTTACGCATCGAAACACTTGCAATATTCTGCTTAATAAAAACTGCTTGGTGGGCCCGGTGAAATGCCCCAAGGCCAAGATGTAGGAATTGAATTGGTTGTGTCATTTTTTTATACCTAGAGATTAAAGAAATCTTTAGAGAGGTTATATGCCAAATCTGCAGCAAGTTCCATTGCTTCATTTTCAGTTATGCGCTGGCGGCTAACTTCACGGGCCAGATAACCGGAATCAAAACGTCTTGCAACATCATGTCGCACCGGGATTGAAGCAAATGCTCTCGTGTCATCGATGAAACCAACGGTGTTGTAATAGCCAGCAGTTTCTGTGATTGCTTCGCGCCAGCGCTCTAAACCATTTAGTGAATCATGGAACCACCATGGTGGACCTAAACGAAGTGAAGGATAGGCACCAGCAAGCGGTGCAAGTTCTCTGGAATATGTTGATTCATCTAAAGTGAAAAGTACTGCTTTGAAATTTGGGTGCTTACCAACCGCATTTAATAATGGTTGTAGCTCTCTTGTATAAGTTGTGGAAACTGGAATATCAAAGCCCTTATCGGGGCCAAACTTTGTGAAAATATCAGCATCATAATTGCGCAGCGATCCCGGATGAATCTGCATTACAAGGCCATCATCGGCTGCCATTAGCGCATGCTCGAAGAGCATCGCGGCACGAAAGTCATCTAACTCTGATTTATTTGCTGTTCCAGATAGCGCCTTCTTAAAAAGCTCCTCTGCCTTTGTGCTTTCAAGTTTTAGCGTTTGTGCGCTGAATACTCCGTGATCAGATGCTGTTGCACCATTATCTTTAAAGTGAGCCCTTGCTTTTCGTAGCGCACTAAGTAAATTAGCAAAAGAAGTTATTTCAATTCCGTAACGTTTGCCTAATTGGTCTAAATTCGATTTCCAATCTGGACGTTCTGGATCAGATACACCATCTGGTCTGAATGTCGGAATTACTCGACCACCAAGATCAATCTTTGAAAGTTCGATGTGCGATTGAAGAGAGTCAGATGTTG
>CAWURN010000116.1:0-12979 GCA_963924835.1 Candidatus Nanopelagicaceae bacterium
ATCTAAGCGCACTACCACGACTCTTCTTATCTCCCGCCATCAACTCCAGAAGTTTCGGCAGAGCATCTGGCCGATATGTTGTCGGTAATTCAAATTTTTTGAGCAAATCTCGATGTTGCTGAACAGCCGTTGAATTCAAACCTCCAGCAATATTGCTTAGTTCAGCTGCAAATACCAAGCCAATAGCAACAGCTTCACCGTGTCTAAGTTTGTAATCTTCAAATTTCTCTACTGCATGACCAAGGGTATGACCGTAATTCAAAATCTCACGGAGTCGACCTTCTTTGAAATCCGCGCTTACTACCTGTGCTTTAACAGCAATGCTTCGTGAGATTAATTCTGCGATATTTGATTTGGCATCTAGCGCGAGCTCCAAAATTTTTGGGTCAGCAATAAATCCAGATTTTATGACTTCGGCCATTCCAGCGTTGAAATCCCGATCCGAAAGCGAACTAAGAAATTCCATATCAATAACGACCGATGATGGCGAGTGAAATGCACCAATCAAATTTTTTCCATGCGAACTATTGATTCCAGTTTTACCGCCTATTGCCGCATCAACCATTCCAGCAAGTGAAGTTGGAATTGCATGCCACGTTATTCCACGCAACCAACTTGCCGCTACAAAACCAGCAAGATCAGTTGCGCAGCCGCCCCCAATTCCGATGATGCAATCACTTCTAGTTAAACCAAATTCGCCACATACTTCCCACATTTTTAAGAGGTATTCCGGAGATTTTGCCGATTCACCTGTTGGGATTTCAACTATCCGCAAATTTGCTTTTGCTAAGGCTTGAACTTGAAACTGTTCTACTAATTCTGCCGGCACCACAAGCAACGTTTTACTGTGACTTTCTGCAATTGCCTCAACAGATTTACGCCAATTGGCATCAAGATGAACTAAATATTCTCTCTCTGCAACCACTTTTATGGAACTCATGAGGTCAAACCAATCGTTGATGCTATTTCCGCCGCAACCTCTGCCGGTTTGCGATTATCGGTTGCAATTCGAAGTGTTGCGAGCGATTCATAAATTGGTCGACGTTTTTCCATAAGTGACATCCATTGTTGACGTGGATTTAGCGCGAGCAACGGGCGCTCTTTATTGAAGCCGACTCGTGGCGCGGCCTGTGAAATCGAAACTTCTAAATAAGCAACAGGGATAACTCCGCTTCGAAGATATTCCGCAACATCGCTATCTAGAACCGATCCCCCTCCGAGTGCAACTATTCCTTCCGCACTTTTCAAAGCTTTTAGAACAACGTCTCTTTCTAACGCCCGGAAAGCGGGTTCGCCATCTTCTGTAAATATTTCAGCAATTTTCTTGCCACTTATTTTTTCGATTTCACTATCAGTATCCAGAATTTCGCATTGCAATAATTTTGCTAGCGCTCTTCCTACTGAAGATTTCCCCGCTCCTGGCGGACCGATTAGTACCGCCCTTGGCATTAAGCGATACCTAGATTTGCAATAAAATTCTTATAATTTCGACTAACTTCCCCAACGCTATCGCCACCAAATTTTTCTAGAACTGCATCTGCCAAAACGAGAGCAACCATTGCTTCTGCAACAATTCCAGCCGCAGGAACCGCGCAAACATCGGATCGTTGATTAATCGCCTTTGCAGCTTCTCCAGTCGAGGTATCTATTGTGTCTAAAGCCTTAGGAACTGTTGATATCGGTTTCATCGCTGCTCGCACCCGGAGAATTTCACCATTGGAAATTCCACCTTCAGTTCCTCCAGCACGATCAGTTCTTCGAACAATCTTTCCAGCAGCGTTCTTTTCAATCTCATCGTGCGCACTTGAACCTCGACGTTTCGCAGTTTCAAATCCATCACCAATTTCGACACCCTTAATCGCTTGGATTCCCATTAGCGCTCCCGCTAGTTTCGAATCTAATCTGCGATCCCAATGCGTATGTGAACCAAGGCCAACAGGAACACCGAAGGCCAAAACTTCAACAACGCCACCTAAAGTGTCACCGTCTTTGTGGGCACTTTCGATTTCAGAAACCATTAGCGCGCTTAATTTCTTGTCGGCAGCGCGAACTGGATCGCCGTCGATGACATCTCGATCCTCGAACTTAGGCAGTTTGTAATCAAGGGGCGCTGCGACTGTTCCAATTGAGAGAACATGGCTCATAATTCTTATTCCAACGCTCTGTTCTAGAAATGCACGAGCGACTGCACCTAGAGCTACACGTGCTGCAGTTTCGCGAGCACTTGCGCGTTCTAATATTGGTCTTGCGTCATCAAATGCATATTTCTGCATTCCAACTAAATCTGCGTGACCCGGTCTTGGTCTGGTCAATGGTGCATTTCTTGCCAATTCACTCAAATCTTTTTCGTCAATAACTTCGGGAGCCATTACCTTCGACCACTTTGGCCATTCAGAATTTGCAATCTGTAAAGCAATCGGACCGCCTTGTGATTGGCCATGTCGAACCCCGCCAAGAATCGAAACTACATCGGCTTCAAAAGTCTGTCTTGCGCCTCTACCAAAACCTAAGCGACGTCGTTGTAAATCTTTATCGATCATCTCCTTGGTTATAGAAATTTGGGCAGGCATGCCTTCCAGGATTGCACTTAGAGCAGGTCCGTGAGATTCACCTGCGGTTAACCAACGAATCACAGCAGACTCCCCAATGTTTACGTAGGCGATCAATGAATCGCAGGGTCCTATTGTGGCAGATATATGAGTGTTGCCGCTTGAATTAAGCCGATATCACCGGGACAAATGCCAGAAAAATAAATGGAGCAAATGGAATATTTCGCTTGAATTTCCAAAAACTTATGGCAGAGATGGCACTGAAAGCGCCGCCAAGAACCCAAGCCAAACTAAATAATTGCAGCCAAATCGCGAATGAGTGGGCCCAAAAAGAGATGACCCAGAAAAGTTTCAAGTCGCCCGCGCCGATTTCTTTAGGAAAAAGCAGATGCAATATTACAAGAATTACAGGCACAGTTATAAGAATTTTAAGGGTCGATCCATCTATCTTTTGAAAATTGCAGATAAACGTAAAGCCGGTAAAGAAAAGTAAGTGTCTGTTGCGAATTAGCCTGTATCTAATATCAGTTATCGATATCAGCGATGCGAAAAATACATAGCCAACCACGCTGAAAACTTTGAGCATCTTCCCAACTTAGTCGCGATGCGCCATCGATAATTCCGCTTGTGGATATCCCTAATCAGAAGATATGTGTGCGAGAAGCTCTTGGCGCATTTGTTCAATATCAAATTTCATCTGCGTAAAGAGCTCAATTTGAAATAGCGCCTGCTCGACAAGAAATTCTTTGCCGGTTATTACAATTCCACCCAGTTCACTAAAACGCGACGCTAATGGGGTCGGCCAAGGCTTGTATAAACACTCAATCAATTTTCCATTTGCGCGATTCAACTCTGCTGCATATTGATCGAATGCGCCCGATGGGGTTGTTTGAATTATCAAATCATAGGAATCTAAAGGAGTATCCATTTCGCACTGATTAACCTTGATATCTGGCGCTGCAGTGGACATTGCCTGCAGGCGTTCTGGATTACGAAGTAAAACGTCAACGCTTTTCAACTTTGAATTTAGCGAGCCAACCGCAGCTCTCGCGGTTCCTCCACCACCAATTATTGCAACACGGTGATTTGCTTCTACCGAAATCAAGTTTTCAAAAGCAAGATAATCTGTAGAAGTTACTCCCCAATCATTGCCTAATCGATAAAGAGTATTTGCGGAATTAATTCGCCTAGCGCGATCATCCACTTGGTTGGATGCTTGCAAAACTATTTCCTTGAGCGGCATAGTGAGTGAGAAACCATTCCAACTACCCTCTGAATTTTCCGCAAAGAATTCCGGAAAGGCTTTCTCATCCACTTCAATCCCCTGATACTCGCCTGGAATTCCGAGAATTTCGAAGGCTTTAGAGTGAATTTTTGGTGAAAGCGAATGTGAAATAGGTGAACCCAATACTGCCGCTCTAATCATTTGAATTTACCTGCCGCAACATTGTTATTGAATTCGGTATTCCAATTAGAGAATTCCGCAAAATCTTTCGTGAATCTAGTATCCCGAGGAGCCACAGTGATGAAGTAAAGCCAGTCCCCTGACGCAGGTTTTAACGTTGCTTCAATTGCATCCAAACTAGGGTTAGATATCGGTGTTGGTGGAAGACCGAGATATTTGTAGGTGTTGTACGGCGAATTTAGCTTGGTCGCCTTATTCGACAACATAATTTTTCCACGTGAATTTGTGGCGTATTGCAATGTCGCATTCAGTTGAAGTGGCATCCCAATTTCTAAACGATTGTAAATAACCTGTGCAATTTTCGAAAAAGTTGCAGGATCTCCTTCAATCTGCACCATAGATGCAATAGTCAACAAATCAAGGGGCTTGTATTTCTTAAATCCAGCAAATAAACCAACCTTTGCATACTCGGAATTAGCTTTAGCAACCATCAGATTTAATGCACCACTTACCGAAATATTATCCTCGAAAGAATAACGTGCTGGAAAAAGTGAGCCCTCAAGGGATTTAGTTGACTTGGGAAAGAGCGACTTTACAGATGCATAACTGGTATCCGTCTTTGAGATATGTTCATTTGACCGTAATAGGCCTAAGACATCTGAGAGGGTTGAGCCCTCTTTAACAACCAATAAGTTATTCAGACGTTTGGGATCTAGAAGTTGCGCGATTGCCGTTTTTACCGGGATATTTGTCTCAATAGAATGTGAGCCAGCGCTTATCCCCTGCGCTTTGGGATCCTTTGTAAATTCTTCAACAAACTTCGCTGCGCTTTTAATTACACCCTTGCTCTCCAAATTAGTTGCAATAGAGCTTCCAAGTTCACCATCTTGAATCAAGAATTCAATTTCCGCGCCTGCCTTACCTGACGGAAAATCATTCCTCGGCTGCAGGCTTAAGAAACCCACAATCACAATCATTCCAAGAAAAGTAGCAAAAAATATTTTGCGCTGTAGATTCATGGTTCAAACCGATTCATGGGTTCACCTTGGATGCGTTCCTGATTCAGCGCTGAATCTAAAATTGCAACCGCCGCCATTGAATCAATTTCACCCTTTGCAGATTTTGCATTTAGCCCGGCATCGCGAAGGATGCGACTGGCTGAAACAGTGGTCATTCGCTCATCAATAAAATAAATAGGGGCAGCCGAAATATTATTAATCAACTCAGCAAATTTCGAAACACTTGCACTCTTAGCACTCTCGCTTCCGGAAAGATGAAGCGGATAGCCGATAGCGGTATAAATTGGTGAGTAAGTTTCATATAAATTTATCAAGTCAGTACGAAGTTGTTCCGGGCTATTGGTTAAGAATTCCAATGGTGTAGCAAGAATTCCTGATGAATCAGTGATCGCAACCCCGATTCGAACGTCACCATAATCAAATGCGATTCGTCGCCCTGGTTGCATTTAATTACCCGCGGTTTGACCAATTAATTTGCTTATAGCCGCTAGAGCGTTACTAATCTCGCCGTGATTTACTCCGCCACCTTGAGCGAAATCATCCTTACCGCCACCGCCACCGCCAAGAATTTCTGAACCTAATTTAACGAGGGCTCCAGCTTTGATGCCCGCCTTAATAGCATTTGGCGAAACTGCTACTACAAGAGTTGAGCGCTCTGAACCTTTCGAAGCAAGAAGAACAATTCCATCGGATAGCCGATTACGTAGATCAAGTGAGATTGTGCGCAAATCATCGCCTGAAATATCAGCTTCTAGCTCCGCACTCAATACTTCAAAGCCAGATATTTTTACCGTTGATTTAAGAAGGTTCGTTGCTGCAGCAAGAATCTGTGCTGTTTTAAATGTAGCTAGCTCTTTCTCTACACCTTTAAGTTTTTCTACTAAATCTGAAATTCTTGATGGCAGCTCTTCAACTCGAGCGCCCTTGATTATTTGAGTCAAAGAATTTAACAAGATGTGTTCACGCGCAAGGAATCCATAAGCATCTCTGCCAACAAGTGCTTCAACGCGACGGACTCCAGCTCCAATTGAAGCCTCAGAAAGTAATTTCACCACGCCTAGTTCGCCAGAGGATTTCACATGTGTTCCACCGCAAAGCTCATGCGCCCAATCACCAACGCTTACTACGCGAACTTGATCGCCATATTTCTCACCAAAAAGTGCCATCGCGCCCATTGCTTTAGCCTCGCGTTGCGTCATAACTTTGGCAGTAACACTTAAATTATCCAAAAGTAAATTGTTTACTCGGCCTTCTACTTCTTCTAAAACACTTTGTGGCACCGCTCCCGTTGCAGGAAAGTCGAATCTAAAACGCCCTGGTGAATTCTCAGAGCCAGCTTGAGTTGCAGTCTCTCCCAAAATTTCCCGGAAGGCTTTGTGAACCATATGTGTTGCAGTGTGAGCTCTTGAGATTGCCAATCTTCGTTCAATATCAATTGTCGCTAGAGCGCTACTCTTTAAATTAACCGAGCCTGAAATGACCTGTCCTCGGTGAATATAAAGTCCGGGAACTGGAGTCTGGACATCGTCGATTTCAACAACTGCGCCATTAGAAAGTGTAATTAGACCACCATCTGGAAGTTGTCCACCACCTTCAGCATAGAAAGGAGTGCGATCTAAAATAATTTCAACATCACTATTTGAATCTGCTTCGTTTACAGATTTACCATCAACCATAATCGCAGCGATCTTCGCTTCGCTACTCATTTCGGCGTACCCAGTAAACTTTGTTGCTCCGCTAGCATCAAATATTCTTCGATATTCGCTGACATCGGTATGACCAGTTTTCTTAGATCTAGCATCTGCCTTAGCGCGATCTTTCTGTTCTTTCATAAGTTTGCGGAAGCCCTCTTCATCAACAGATAGGCCCTTTTCTGACGCCATTTCTAAAGTTAAATCGAAAGGAAAACCATACGTATCGTGAAGTTTGAAAACAGTATCGCCATCTAATTTCGAAGATTTACTCTTTTTTACTGTGTCAGCCGCAACATCAAATATCTGTGTTCCACTCTTTAAGGTTGAGAGGAACGATTCTTCTTCGTTGACCGTAACCGCAGTGATTCGTTCTTGATTTTCAATTAATTCAGGGTACTGAGCACCCATCGCACCAATGGCAGCGCCTACAAGTTCACGTGATGTTGGGTCGCCGGCACCAAGAATTCGCATATTTCGAATTGTTCTACGCATCATTCGGCGCAAAACATATCCGCGACCTTCATTACCTGGAAGCACCCCATCGCCAATTAACATCATTGTGGTTCGAGCATGATCAGCAATGACTCGCAACGCGATATCACTCTTCTTGTTTGAACCATATTTTACGCCAGTTAACTCAGAGGCCTTGTCCAAAATTTGCATTGTGGTATCGATCTCGTAAATATTTTCAACACCTTGAAGTAAAGCAGCCATACGTTCTAGGCCTAAACCAGTGTCAATGCTCTTAGCTGGAAGTTCACCAAGGATTGGGAAGTCATCTTTTCCGGAACCAACTCCGCGCATGTTCTGCATGAAAACCAGATTCCATACTTCCAAATAGCGATCTTCATCTGCAACCGGTCCACCATCTCGGCCATATTCCGGACCACGATCATAATAAATTTCTGAACAAGGTCCACATGGTCCTGGAACTCCCATTGACCAGAAGTTATCTTCCATTCCGCGACGTTGTATCCGCTCTTTTGGAATACCAATTTTTTTATGCCAAATATCGGCAGCCTCATCGTCATTCTGGAAAACAGTCACCCAGAGTTTTTCTTCAGGAAAACCATAACCACCCTCTGCAATAGGTTTTGTTAACAACTCCCAGGCAAGAGCTATCGCACCCTCTTTAAAGTAATCGCCGAAGGAAAAGTTTCCGCACATTTGAAAAAATGAAGCATGTCGCGTGGTCTTACCAACCTCATCAATGTCTAGAGTGCGCACGCATTTCTGCACTGAAGTTGCTCTCGCATATGGCGGCTTGATTTCACCTAAGAAGAATGGCTTGAAAGGCACCATTCCGGCATTTACTAAGAGAAGATTTGGATCGTCAGCAATGAGAGATGCTGACGGAACAACCGTGTGTTTTAGTCCTTGGCTATTTCCGGATTCGAAGAAGTTAAGCCAGCGCGATCTAATCTCTGCAGAATTCACGCTCCTACTCAGACTCCTTCTCGGATTTTTTGCTCTTTTTCTTCGTATTTTTGGATTCAGAACTCTTCTTAATCTTTGACACCGCAAGTAAAGCGCTAGCCGCACTCATTGCCACTTTGTTTTTCTCTAGAAAGCCTTCAGTTGAATCAGAAATCTTTGTTGTTAAACCTTCAACCTTCTTGGTCACCTTGTTTATGCTTTGAAGCGGTCCATTGATTAACTCAACGGTCAAAGTGATCTCTTCAAGCAGTGGAGCTGCTTTATCAACTAAACGGCCTATTCGAACTACGGCATAAGCAATTGCTATCGCAATGACAAACAATGAAGATGCCGCGATTATTGTTGCTATTCCACCTGGGCCCATAGTTCAAGCCTACCCGATAGGTGACTTAAGAAGCTTCAAATACTGGGATCGGAAGATCTGGGCGCTCATGTTTTTGATGAGCAACGACAGCAGCTAAATGATAATTCCAAATTGCATCTAAATTCGATTGAATTGAATAGGGGCGCCCATCTACAAGCGGGCCTTTTTCCCCATTCATAACCGCAATTACATCGTCTCCCGAAATAGTTTTGTGGGTTTCAAGAGCGTGCGCCAAAGCCAAAACTTTGAATTTATTTTCCTTCAAAATCTCTTCAGCTCGACCCAATAGAGTTGCAAGATTATTTTCGATTCGATCTCCTAGTGCCATTCGCAAATCTTTAGTGCCATCATCTTTTCCTCTATTTCCACCGGGTGCGCCTACTTCATTGCGGCGATTGGAAGCATGTGAGGAGATTGTCGAACCCATTCCCCAGTGACCTTCCATAAAACTTGCAATTGTTGTTGCGCTCTCTAAATCGCCTGAAACTCCAGATGAGTTATCGCCATCAAAGAACATGCGCTCTCCGGCAAGCGAGGCGACTGAAACCAAGATGTCTGCTTCATATTCTGTACGCCACCTTGTGAATTGATCATCAGGCGGAATACTCGCCACCATTCCCAAATAGTCTGAACCTTTTTCAATTGTGGCCAAATCAATTGCCATATGTTGCCGCATTAAATGTGCCATAACACCATGACAAGCTTCATGAACTGCGACCGCATGACGTTCACGTTCAATGTATTCAACATCTTCCGCAGGTCCTAGATCTTTTAATTGCTTAGCTTTAATCACGTCGGTCCAAGTAATTGAAGTTCGATCATTTCGAATAGCCATGATCAAGGCTTCGTTGATCGTGTCTTTAATAATTGCGCCAGTGGCATAAGGAGTAATTGTTGCCAACTTATCTATGTCCTCAGCAGTTAACGAATGCGAAACTTTATCCAGATAGCCTTCGTAGGTTCTGATTCGACCTGCTTTGCTTGGATAACCAACGCGATACATACGATCTATACGACCAGGACGTAGCAACGCTTCATCGAGAGCTTCTGGCATATTCGTTGCCATAACAACCAAGATGCGATATTTCGGCGGGTTTTTTGGTCGCATGCCAAGAGCGCGTCTGACAACTCTATTTATAAATCCTCTTGGTTTCTTCAAACCAGAAAGTTCAGTAAGAAGAGCTTGCAAGGTTCCAGAACCTCCCCCGCCTGCAGCACCGCCCATCATGAACTTGTTGTTCGCGATCGATGCATTTGTTACAAGTGATTTACCTGGATCAGATAGGTAATTCCCACCGTTGCAAGGAGTGCCGAATACCGTTGCATCTGCAGTTCCTGAATGCATCGCAGGACGGCTAATGCCACGGTTGCCCAGTGCATCTGCTTCATCTAAGAAAACAACAACACCACCGTAACGCAAGGCAAGCTTGCGCAGCTTCCTAAATAAACTCTTGACTTTTAAAACACCAATTCCCATAAACATATTCGTGAAAGCACCTGGATCCACGAACACGAATGGTTTACCAGTCTCACCAGCCATGGATTCGGCCATCAAAGTTTTACCAGTTCCCGGTGGTCCCCATAACAAAATTCCACCTGGAACGTATCCACCGTGCTTCTCAATAAGTTCTGGAGTTTCTAAGAAGAGCAGATTTTCGCGAATTCGGTTGAGAACATGATCTTGGCCCCAAACATCTGAGAATCTTGTTCGAATGTCATCTGGGAAATAAGTATCAACGCCACCACGACTTAAGAACCAGAAAATTGCAGCAAATTGAATAATTACGAAGACAACCGCGAACATCAGTTGACCTATCATTGGTAGCGCCGACCAAAGTGCCTTAGGAGCCAAGAAGAGCGCTCTCACTGGAGTTTCTTTATATATCGCTCCCAAAACAATCGAAAACATGGCGACAAAAACTAACCACTTGATTACTCTTCCAAGTCTAAATCGATTCCAATCACTCAACTTTCCTAGAAGTCGATTTACGAAAGCGAAATACTTCAGCCAGATACCGTGATAAGGCGCTAACAGTTCTGCGAGAGCGAAATGAATCTGTCGAATTATTTCAATGCCGGCAAGAACAAGTAGCCAAACTTTCTCATCCGCGGTTTTGAATACAGCATCGCTAAAGGAAAGGAGTGGGTTATCCGCCATGCTCGCCCAAGCCAGAACAAAGAAGGTGAGTGCGAAGAGTAAAAGGAACTTAGTTCTGTCATAAACCGAAAGGTGAACCCGAGTTTTACGATCGGTATCTCGCGGCCGGCTCTGGATTGTCATTTGTCGCCTCTCACGGTGAACGAATCACCAATCGCTAACAGCTTGTCTACATGCTTGTTGTAATACTTCGTCGTTGCTCGCACAACTAAAATATAAATTTTAGTGCGATCATCTGAAACGAGAGCGGTTTGATCTACCGTTTCCGAAACTCCGGCTGCATCCTCAAACGTATATATAGTGCGAACTCCTCGGGCTACTTTTTCCACCCGCTCATAATCATCGATAAGTACGAATTTTGGATTAGCATTGGCCGGATCATCGAGCCAAGACGTCAATGGGACTAACAAATTCCTGAGAGTGTTATAAGAAATAGAATTGATCTCATTAAAATTCAGAGCTCGAACTCGCACATAAACAGCAGCTCCAACAGGTGCTTCTAAATTTAAGACTTGAGTAGCAGTTACACCCGGTGAGGTTGTGTATGCCTCGTGCCATAAAACATTTGCTAATTTCTCGGCTGCATCTGAAGCAGTCGATTTCGATTCCGCCTTATCTAACTCTGATTTCTCAATTTTGTTCCAACCATTAGGTATCGCAACATAAGTTCCCGTTGATTTATCGATAGCATAAATCTGAGACTGTGAACAACCAGTTAGTGAGAGAACTAAAACGCCCAACGCGCCACCCAATGCAAACCGACTTTTCATTGAGCGCATATTTCCAGCCGTTTCTACTCTGGCAAGAAATCTACCCCAGCTTCTTTACGCTGTCCTCTCGTAATTGGGGTAGGTGCACCAGTTAATGGGTCTCCGCCACTCGCGGTTTTCGGAAAAGCGATGACTTCACGAATAGATTCCGCTCCAGCAAGCAGTGCGCACAAGCGATCGAGACCAAGTGCAATCCCCCCGTGCGGTGGTGGGCCATAGTTGAATGCTTCAAGCAAAAACCCGAATTTACTTTCAGCCTCTTCTTTTGACAATCCAATAGTGCTAAAAACACGACCTTGCATTTTGCGATCGTGGATACGAATTGATCCACCACCAATTTCGTTTCCGTTTAAAACAATGTCATATGCGTAGGCAAGTGCGTTTTCTGGATCTTTGTCGAAGCTTTCTGCAAACTCTGGTTTAGGCCCTGTGAAAGGATGATGAACTGCCGTCCAACCACTATTCGCGTCACTGCTATCTATTTGTTCGAACATTGGAGCATCAACAATCCATAAGAAGTTCCAAGCGTTTTCATTAATCAAGTTGCAGCGCTTCCCGATTTCCAGACGAACTGCACCTAAAAGATTAAGTGAAGATATTCGATCGCCCGCTGCGAAAAATATTGCATCCCCGCTCTTTGCCCCGACATGCGCCACAATTCCAGCACTCTCTTTCTCTGAGAGATTCTTAGCGACTGGGCCGCCTAAAGTACCATCGGCTGTAACCAAAATATATGCAAGCCCTTTTGCACCGCGTGCTTTGGCCCAGTCTTGCCAAGCATCTAATTCTCGCCTTGGTGAATCCGCACCGCCAGGCATAACAACTGCGCCCACATAAGTTGATTGAAATACTCGAAAAGTTGTATCAGCGAAAAATTCTGTGCAATCGGTTAATTCGTTTTCAAAGCGTAAATCAGGTTTATCAGAACCAAAACGGCGCATGGCCTCCCAATAAGTCATTCGTGGAATGGGAAGTGGAATATCATATTCAACAACCTTCTTGAAAACTCTTGCCAATATTTTCTCAGCTACCTTCAAAATATCTTCCTGATCAACAAAAGACATTTCGATATCTAGTTGGGTAAATTCTGGTTGACGATCTGCTCTGAAATCTTCATCACGGAAACAGCGCGCAATTTGATAGTAGCGCTCCATTCCAGCCACCATCAATAGTTGCTTGAACAACTGTGGTGATTGTGGCAAGGCATACCAACTACCCGGCTGCAGACGAACTGGGACTAAAAAGTCACGAGCACCTTCAGGAGTTGAACGTGTGAGATATGGGGTTTCGATCTCAAGAAACGCTTCATCTTCCATCACGCGTCGAATAACCGAAGTCACCTTGGAGCGCAAACGAAGATTCGCTGCTGGCTTTTCACGGCGTAGATCTAGGTAGCGATACTTCAAGCGCACTTCTTCGCTGATTTCTGAATCATTTCCTGAATCAACTGGGAAAGGCAGCGGTGCTGACTCACTCAAAACAACGACTGTGTCACCCATAACTTCAATTTCACCCGTAGGAATGTTTGTATTCTCATTTCCAGCAGGTCTAGCTAAAACTTCACCAGTAATCATTAGGCACCA
>CAWURN010000117.1:0-13872 GCA_963924835.1 Candidatus Nanopelagicaceae bacterium
CCACTTTGATTTAACTCTCCCAATAGCAAAACTTGAGAAGGACATCACTATCACTTCTATTCCAGCGCCTTTAATCTGAGCAGCTTTTGATTTTAGTAGTTCGACAACTTTGTGTTCGATCCGTCCCCCAAAGATATTTGGGTGTTTGGTCTCAATAAGTAAATCCTTTTTAGCAGAAATTGCTAAATCCAGTAATTCATTTAAGGTTATTAGATCATAAACACTTCGGAGCTCTTTCAGACTACTTCGAGAAACCCTTAATCTTGTTCCCGCAATTCGTTTCATTGTTGCATCATGAAGGCAGACAATCGCGCCATCATTTGAAAGGCGGACGTCACATTCAAATCCATCTGCGCCTTCATCAATAGCAACCTGATATGACAATCTTGTCATTTCAGGATTATTTCCTGAAGATCCGCGATGTGCGTAAATCTTCATTTGCCAACTATGAATAGCAATGAATTTACTAGGCCAAATTTCTTAGAAGGAGGTTTGGCTAGAAATAGGGTGCGCATAATCGGCGACCAGATTCCAAATACTCTGGAAAATACTTTTGCTCTGGCTTTTCTATCTGATGCAGAATTTCTAAGGCTCCCAGAACTTTCTGTTGGATGAGTAGCAATCACGATAGGTTCAAATTTTCCCTTTAACCCAGCGCGAAGGGCGTCAGCAATGAAAATGTATTCATCCCCTAGATAATTCGTGGCACCAGCACCAAAGTTTTCATCAAACTTAATACCTGCGGCTTTTATGTCGAAAACTCTAATCATCATTTCATAAGTAGCAGCCTTGGCCGAGTTGGTGAGTTTGAGTTCATGGGCTTTACTTGGGTAACTCTTACGAAGATTGCCAGTCTCATCGACAGCCTGCATCAAAAGTATTGAGATGTGTGGGTTAGTATTTAGAAGGTTAATAGCTGATTCAATTCCAGATTCACTAAATTTGATGTCATCATCGCCAAAAATTAGGTATTCGGTGGTTGTATTAACTATCGCTGCATTGCGACTCTTTGCTACGCCCCTGTTTTTTAACTCAAGAACTTTTACTTCATCGGCGAATATTGGAGTAACTATTCCTTCAGGATTCTGCACTATTACAAGGCTATTTACCGAACTTAGAAACTCAATATTCTTCGCCCGGTTGGCTAAAGTTGAATAGCCAATTGTTAAAGGCAAGGAGCTACTCACTGTGAGTGCGTGCCCTTGCGAACCTCATTAAGCCATTTGAAATATTCGAAAAACTTGAACTCTGCATTCGCAGGCCAAAGAAAAGCACAACAGTATTTGACGGGCTGATTTCTCCAGTAAAACTTAGAGCAATCAATGCTCCAAAAAGAATCAACATCGCTAAACCTGAGAGCAAGGTCCCAGTTTCGCCAGAACGAATTCGGGTTCCAATCTTGATCGAATTTGGAATATGTTCCTTGCGGATCTTTGCCTTAACAAAACCGCGTTGAGATTTTATCTGTTTACGGAAAATCCGCCCTAAAGCTTGGAATATAACTAAGACAACAACAATATTTAATAAACCAAATTTCCAATTCAAAAAGGTAAAGAAAATAATAATTACGCCCATTTGGGTGAAAATGCTAAGCAAGGTAGTTAATTCAAAGGCAAGTGACCAACGCCAATTCTCTTTAAGACGATTAACCTTCTCTTCCGAGGCCTTAAAAGCCCGGTCAAAAACATTAATTCTATAGATTCTTTGAAAATAATGACCCGCTCTAGTTCCTCCAAAAAATATAAAGAACCCACAAACATAGGCGATTATTTGATTCCTAGATAATTCATCCTCATGCAAAATTATCTGTGTAAACAATTTAGCAACTGCCAATTCTGATACTGAAATAAATGCAGCAGTGAGAACTAGAACTATTAAAATTAAACGATGTTTTGTGGTTGGAAAAAGCTGCAGTGTCGAAGCTTTAAGTTGTCCTAGTATTGTTTTCACGAGTTAATTATTCCGTAGTTTCGCTGAAGACACGATAGCGGCGATATGACCTAATGTGACAAATAACGAGATTCCAAGCGCGATCTCCAAGGATTGGCTAAATGTTCCGAATAGCGCCACGTACATAGTGAACTCAACCGAGTGAAACATTCGCTGTGCTGGTATGAAATTGAAGACTTTTCGGATTTTTCGAAGAATCCCTTTAACTGGCATATTTATTCCAGATTTATCTTGAATTTTTGGAAGGCCAGAAAATGCTCGTGCTACATGCACCGCGTCATTCAAGCCTTTATTTACAACTACTAAAATGGCTAAGAGTGCTCCAAGGAAAGGAAAAATCGAATCAGTAATTGATTCATTAGGCCAATTGGCAAGCCGTAATCCAAAGCAGATTGGTAATAAACCTTCTGCTAAATAATGTCCGAGCTTGTCTAGGAAAATTCCCATTGGGGATTTAGTTTCCCGCCACCTGGCAACTTCACCATCGCAGCAATCAATCAACATTTGTAGGTGGCTAAGAAATAGTGCAAGTGCGATTCCCTGCCAACCTTGAATCAAAAGTGCTGGCCCAATTGATGCACCAACAAGAATCATTAACCAAGTAACGCCGTTTGCAGTAATTGAAGTTCGTAGAAAAATTCGCGTTAAATAGGGTGAAATTCTTCTCTGATAAAGATCAGCAATCCAATGTTCAGAGGTTGACCTTCCAGTAACCGATAACGGTTGCGAGACCTCACGAATCTGCGCGATTGTTGGTCGGGTCGGCCTCAAAGTCATTATTTAATTGTCCTTCATTTTGTGGCTAAAGATCCATTGAACTGAAGATAATATAAAGAACAGTATGCTGAAATAGTAAACAATAATGGTTAAAGACCATCCCATCCAAATCCAAAGTGCAATTACAAGTAATCGACCAAATACAAATCCTCCAGCTACAGACAACCAGATTGGTTTTCTCTCATTTTGAAGAGCCCGATACATATTGTCGTAATGGTTGAAAAGAATTGCAAACAAAAGTAGGAAAATCACGGACCTATCAAGGTCTGTTACAAAAGCCAATTCAATTAATATTGCACCTTCTAGTAGGCGCAATAGCGAAGGAGTAAGCCAATCGAATCGATTTGTTAAATTTTTGCTATTAAATGAATCTAATTGATCATCAATCAAATTGTTATTAACTCTATTTTTAGGCCAGGTCATACTTTTTTTAACTCTGCCTCGAAAGACTAGAGCAATAGATATGAGTGCAAGTATTGGCATTATTGTGAATGTAAATGCTGCGCCACCGATTACCGAGGATGCGCTAATTACTAGCCAACGTTCTCCGATAGGGAATTGCACCGCCTTTTTTGACCAATATTCCCAGCGAGTTTTCTTTTCTCGCTCTACCGAAACGTAACCATCATTCTTTAAATTGAAATCGAGAGGTTCTAGATATGAACTTCTAATTTTATTTATTCGGGCAAAGTTGTAATCAGATAGATGTCTAAAGGTTTGTAAAAGCATCATTCCAAGTGCAGGAATCCAAAGATCTCGACCACTTTTTGCAGCGCCATATGCAAGAGCGAAGAAGACTAAATATTCTTTTATTCGATCGGTAATCGCATCTAACCAAGCACCAAGTTGCGAGAACTGTCGGGTGTATCGAGCTAATTCACCATCTACACAATCAATAATTATGCTCAGTTGCAGTAAGACGGCGCCAATAAAAATTGCCCAGAAATTACCCTTACTAAATTCATATGCCGATAACAACCCGACTGCAAAAGAAATTAAAGTCACTTGATTTGGTGTCATCTTTAGGCGGACCGCAAGCCAAGTAAACAATTTAGATATTTTGCGAAGGAAAAATACGGAATAAAAACCATCATTTGCTCGGTTAGCGAGTTTTAACCGCAGCCGGGCATCGTTAAGAGCCGCAATTTGGTTCTGGATTATTTGGCGCTCACTTGGGTTGCTACTTCTTATAAATGGTGCCCCTGCTACTTCTGCGGGTGCAACAACAACTGCTGCTCTTACAAGTGCAACAAGAATCAAGTCGATGGTATTTCCAGAATGGTTAGTATTTTCAACTTTGGAGAGCGCTTCAACAATCTCCTGTTTTTGAGATTGCGATAGCCGAATTATTCCCAGGAATGTGTGGTTGCCGTACCCAACTTCGTGATACCCAGAACTTGCGCCAGTAATGCGACCCTGACTTACTCGGGTTTCACCATGCTTTATCTTTGATACAAGAGCCGTTGTTAAAGTTCTTGGGTAGTCAGTCAATAATTCAAGATGCGGTTTGGTGACCACAGTATTTTCATCGATTAAAAGCAAATCTTGATTGCCTGATTCAAATGCCTTTAGGACATCTGAAATCTTGGTACCCTGATCAACATCAAGGGTTCGAAGATTTCCAGTCATAAGCGGTAATCTATCGTGTCTAACAGGCATTCTTTAGGAAAAGACGGGTTGGAAAGATAGAGATGGCTATTCAAGTTGTGATTTTGGCGGCAGGCATGGGAACTAGATTAGGAAAACCTTGGCCTAAGCCATTAACGGTTTTATCTGATGGCCGTTCGATTATGCAGCAGCAGATGGAAAATGTCTCGAAGATTTTTGGAGATGTGGCAAGAGTTACGGTAGTAGTTGGATTCAAACTCGAAATGATTATTGAAGCTCATCCAAATGCGAGTTTTGTCTACAACGAAGTTTATGATCAAACAAATACTTCAAAGAGTTTGCTTAAAGCGCTTCGAGCCAGCCAAGAATCTGGTGTTCTATGGCTAAATGGTGATGTTGTGTTTGATTCAAAAGTCTTAGAACGAGTTGCCGATCGAATTAAATCTGAGAAATCATTTGTTTGTGTGAATACATCTGCCACAGCAGAAGAGGAAGTTAAATACACAGTTAACGAGAAAGGTTTCATTAAGGAACTTTCAAAGACTGTAAAAAATGCGCTTGGGGAGGCAGTTGGAATTAACTTCATTTCCACCCACGAGAAAACACATGTTATTAAGCAATTAGAAGCATGTGCTGATCAAGATTACTTTGAGCGTGGTCTGGAACTTGCAATTGAGAAGAATAGTATCGAAATGGAACCAGTTGATATTTCAGATTTATTTGCAGTGGAGGTCGATTTCCAAGCAGATTTAGATCGGGCTAACGAAGGACTTAAGTAATTACTTTTTAAGCCTTTTGATTCCTTCTTTAATCGCCGCTTCTACCTCTGAAATCTTTCTTTCAGAAATTCTAATCTCATGAGTGATTGGCGTAATTTCAGATAACTTGATTTTGGGATCTATTGAAACGGGATTTAGCTCTTTAACTCCTGCACCTAGAGCATAATCTGAATATTTTATTCCATCGCCGTGGACATATTCTTCAAAGCCTTTGAATACAACTAGCGCACAAGGTATTCCATAGCTTTGGCATGTAATCATCACATGCATTGCACTTGTAACAACACTTTCGTATTCATGAAGCTTTTCAATAAAGGCAACTATGTCATTTGGATTAGAAAGTTGAACTGAGAGTTCATCGAAGTTTTCTGGAAGTTTTACCGGTGCTTGTAAATGTGTGTGATGGCGAATTAACGCAATTCTGCCATTCGTTTCGCCACGGGTAAAAGGCAAGATTTTAGATAACACAACAGCAGGATCTCCGAAGCTTTCAACTTTTGGTCCACCCGATTGCAGAAGTAGTTCAGCGGTATGTGGCCCGCGAACTGAAACGTATTCTGCTTTTGGATTCAGTGCATGCTTGAATGAACTAACGCCAGTTCCAACCACTACTGAATTGCTCTTAATAAAACGGCCTACTGATCCCAGACTAACTAGATGCTTCTTTGGTGCCTGTGTGGTCAGCCCTTGAAAAATTATTCTATTTTCTGTGTAGTGACTGAAAATAAATGGAGTTAACCAATCCCCATAGTTTCCAGGATATGGATTTTCCCACCACGCGATGTTTAGCTTTTCTGCACCTGGTTTACTTGAATATGCAATAAAGCTTGATGCAACATTGATTGCGGCTGTTTCATACCGGTTAGGTAATGTTTTACGTTTAAAAATTGATAGCGAATCATTGTATTTCTTTAAGTCTCCGGCCTTACCAGCTCTAACAAGTTCATGAATGGTTTGGTTGGCTAAGTTATTGTGCTTCTTGCCCGTTAAGAATCCAGTAATTCCTGCGGCATCCACAATCAATCGCAGTTGTGCAGATGTTTTCTCGGGCAACTTCTCTTCTACAAGTTTTGCAAATCTAAGTAGATCACGTTTTGGATTAATTTTTCGCTTTGCCTTGCTACCTTTATGCTGTTCGACTTTATCTTTGAAATTTTCAACTTGTCCGCTCGAACCAAATCTAAAGAAAACTTCATGGCTCTCAAGGCTTCCTGCACCTTTATCGACTGCGCAGTTAGAAGGGATTATTTGAAATGTCATGTTTGTAGAAGTTGCACGCCAAGCCTCTTCAAAGAAAAAGTCATCCGTAGCCCTAACAGTTGCTAACTGTTCGAAATCTGCAGCTGCTTGAATCATTTTACGAGCTTGTGGTGTGTTATTAATTCCCCAGAAGCATGGCTCCCAGAAACGGCCACGGTTTTCATAACCAATTTTTGTTGGATTACTAAATCCGCGTTGAAATCCAATAATGTCTGCTGTCGAATTTAAAATAAAATCAGGGATACTAAATAGTTCACAATCAACGTCGATCCAAAATACTTTCTTATCTGGATTTGCCGCACAAACTTCAGCAATGAATCCGACTTTTTTGCGACAGATTGCCGCCCAGTCTTCGCCCTCTTTTTTAGTAATCTCACGTAGGTCTACTTCAATTCCAAGTTCTTCTAGATTCGCCCGGAGCCTAGAGCCATGGCCCTTGTAATAATCATCGCTGGTGTAGAAAGAGCAGACTATTGCGTTCTTTATCTTGATTTCTGGCTTCGGTTTTGCGACTAATTTAGGGACAAACTGGCTTTCAAGAGCAGCAAGGACTTCTCCGCCTTGAAAGTCCAGGGTGCTCATTGGCGTAAGTAAACTCGTCAAAACTAATTCCGCTTTTGCTTTGAGAAAACTGAGAGTTTACAGAAAGTGAACTTTAAACTCCGCTTGTTTAACGCTTTAGATTTTCTTGCGAATATCTCTCTTAATCATCTTCCAAAGAACCCTTGCTACATAACGAGTTGGAAGCTTCTCAACTACTCGCAAATCCATGGCTACTAAAGCCTTAGCAGCTAAATCAACTGGAATCATCGTGATTTCTGGATTTTCACCGATGGAAATCTGGGCACTTTCAAAAGAATCTAAGTCTCCGATGATTTTTATGCCTAGAACTTTGATCTGTTCAATATTCTTCTTTGAAACACTCTTGGCTATATCGACCGCCCATTGTGGGGTTAGTAACCTTGCGGCTTCTGGGTCAGGAATAACTTTATTTGTCAGATACTTGATGGATCCATTTCTAATAAAAGTTTCATAATCATGCCAACTTCGCTTCTTAGAAAACTTTTTATTAATTGTATTTAATAACGTAATTTCATCAAGCGTTAGTGAGCGATTACTGTCTTGATCTATTTGCGGCTTCAACAGCCCTGGCTTTAGTGAGAGCAAGTTGTTGAACTCTTGATACATGAATTCTGGTTGCTTCTCATCAACAACAATCACAACCACGTTCTCTTTCCCAAAATGCTTCACCCACTTGGCCAGAACTTCTGCATGCATATGCCTGACCCAGAATGATGGAGTGATAGTTGATACTCCTGGTTCATCTAAAATCGAGTGCAACCATTTTTCATAATTGCTCTTAATTCCAATTTTTAAATGCTGTTGATAAGCCGACGGGATGATCTTCAATAGCGGGCGAAGCGTGAAGTAAATCTTTATATCTGAGCAGCCAAGATCGTTCTTGAATTTTACAATCTGTTCTTCCGTTAATTCACATAAGAACTCTGAACTGACAAGCGCAGTTGATTTAGCTCTCTTAACCTGTTTTACAAAATCACGCCATTTTTTATCGGTAGCCAGAACTCCGCCGCGATCTTCCCAGCCCCAAGTTTTGCCCATCAGTGAGTAGATGGCTTTGTGGTGGGCCTTTCCGCCTACTTCCGGATAAGTAATTCCAGCCTTGCTTAACTCATTTCTCGCGGCAAAGAAACTAGATTGAATTGCGGTTGTGCCAGTTTTATGAAAACCAGCATGCACAATAATTTTCTTAGCCATAAGCAAAACCTTACTTGTTTAACTTAAATCAAAGAAGTAAGAACTCGGGAAATTTGCCTAAAAATGCCGTTCCTTGGGTCAATTAATTCAAAATGGCCGATACTTTCAATTTCAATAAGATGCATACTTACCTCTGTTTTATGCGCGACGTAATCTCTGGAGAATTCAACTGGCACGCGAATATCAAGGGTCCCGTGAATAATCGTTGTTGGGTTCGATGGCGCAGGTAAGCGCATTGGATCTAAGTCAGAACGGAGTGACGCAGGGATACCAAGAAAGTCAGATACCGCGCCCTCGTCTAAATCTAATTCTTCCGCCTTTATTAGATCTGTTAGCGGAGCCAGGGCGATAGTTCCGATTGCATTTGTAAAATTTGATAAGACGAGTGCAAGATGCCCACCGGCTGAATGTCCAAGCAAGATTATCTTAGAAAACTCTTCTTTTACTTTAGAAATAGCCGCTTGCGTATCAGAAAGCATCGCATCTGGATTTCCAATAATTCTGCGATATTCGATTAGCGCAACAGACCAACCCGCACTCGAAAGTGCTTTAGCAAAAGGTGCGAGATGTTTGCGGTCATATTCTGGGCGCCAATATCCACCATGTATTAAAACTATTATTGAATTATTTGGACTAGCAGAATTATAATAATCAATTACCTGGTCTTCTGATTTTCCATAAGAGATAGTTCTGTCTGGTTCTTCAAAGGGTAATTCAAAGACGGAGCGGTCTTCTGCTTCCATTGTTCTAGATTGAATCCAGAACAGAAATTTTCTCGCCATTTACATATTCAGCAGCTATCTTCTGCCAAGCCGCACTTGCCGCATTTTCCATGTGTGAGTCCCAGAGGGCGCGATTAGTCCAAACTTCCCAGACACAAACCTGATTTACATTCTGTGAATCATTAAAAATCTCTAAGGTTTCACAACCATCCTCCGTGCGAATATGTGCACCATGAACTTTGATTTTTTCAAGGAAAGCTTCGCGCTTGCCTGGTTTTATATCGATAGCCACAAAGAGATAAACCTTGCTCATTTTTAGCTAATTCTTTTTAATTTAGGAATTCTAAATTCTTTGCCATTTGTTACACCACTTGAACGCCAGAGCAACATTGCGATAAATGTAAGTGCAATTATCACCGCACGAGAACCAAGTGGAATTTGAAATTGAATTCCAAACACTGGAATGTCTTGTTCCATCATAAGCAGCACTTGGCCAACCGCAGTAATGATGAAAGTGCCCACTAGTGCACCCCAGATGCTTGCGCTTCCACCAACAATTAGCATTGAAAGAGTTACGAAGGTAAATTCTAAATAATAATCTTGGACTTGAAATGTTCCTGCTACATGGGAATACATTCCACCTGCTAATCCAGCAATTGCGCCAGAAATAGTGAAAGCAATCAAACGAACTTTAAAGATACTGATACCAAGTGCAGGTGCTGCCATTGCATCTTCGCGAGTGGCACGGAGAGTTCTTCCGATCCAAGATATATTTAAAAAGTAAACAATAATCAAAGTGAGCACTGCCAGAAGTAAGAGGATCCAAGTATTAGTTATCCATGGAACACCTGGTAGCGCTTGGGACCCTGGACCAATCTTCTTATTGTTGAAAAACACGTTATACGCAACGCCTAATAACGCAAAGGTCGCGATTCCGGCAGCAAGTCCATTTAGCCGCATCAAGAGGCTTCCAGTGATGCCCGCGACTAAACCACTGACGACAGCTGAGACTACAAGTGAGACATAAACATTTACCTGTGGCGAAACAAGTGGCTCCCAGAGCTGATTCATAGCTAAGGAATTATCTTTTATATTTACTGGAGCGGTAAGGATCGCTGATGTATACGAACCAATAAGCGCAAATGCTCCGTGACCAAACGATAGAACACCAGAATTTCCAACAAAAACTTGAAGAGCAAGAACCATTACAAATAGACAGAGTGCGAATTGTGTAATTAACTGCAAGCTAGTTGAAGCACCACCAACAAAGTGAGTTAGAAGAATTAAAATTATTATCGGCCCAAGCAGATTTTGAATCGAGAATTTAGTAACGCCTACCTGTTTCATCAGACACGCTCCAATTCAGTGCCCTTACTTAGGAGCCCGCCAGGACGAACCAGCAAGATAACTAAAACTAAAATAAATAGCCAGCTGTATGCATAGACGCGGCCATTTCCCAGCAAGGTGTTTAGTGAACTTAAAACTACGCCAACAATGAAACCGCCGAGTGCAGCGCCTCGCAATGAAGCAATTCCGCCAATAACAATTCCTACAAGTGAAAGAATTGTGATGTTCAGACCGTAATAAGGACTTATCTGTGGATTTTGAATAACTAGAATTAAAGCAACGCAGGCAGCGAGCACACCACTGAGACCAAAAGCAGCACTAATTAATCGGTTTGATCTAACTCCGAGAAGCCGCGCTGTTTTGAAATCAGCCGATGCGGCACGAAGTTGAAGTCCGAGTGAAGTTTTTTCTACCAAATAACCCATTGCTAGCAAGATAGTTATTGTTAATACGATAGTAATAACGCTCGAAATAGTTATTGATAGCCCGGCAATCTTGAAATCGCCCCGTAAGAATGGGGCTACCACTGCTGACCTTGGAAGTGCTCCAAACATTAATTCATAGACGCGCTGTAGCACGGTAGAAAGTCCAAATGATGCAATCAACATAATTGCCGGATTCACACCGCGCAATCTGCGATAGATTGAAAATTCCATTAGGAGCGCGACAAAAACCGTGATTATGACTGTGAATAACAAACTTATGACTAATGGGAATTGCGTAGTTAAAACCAAGGTGTACGCCGCAATTGTTATTAACTCGGCATGAGCAAAATTAACTAGCCGCATTACGCCAAAAACTAAACCAAGTCCAAGGGCTGCTAATGAATAAAGCCCACCAAGGCTAATCGCATCAAGAATTGATTGAACCATATTATTCACCAGCCCCAAAGTAAGAACGTTGCAGAGATTCGGAATTTGCAGCATCTGCTGGAGTTAAAGTTGCCTGGACTCTTCCATCTCTAATAACAATTGTTCTCTCGGCAAATGAAGTTACTAAGTTTGCACGTTGTTCAACGATAACTACTGCGGTTCCCATCCCAATAATCTCCCGCAAACGTTCGAACACATCTGTAATTACTGTTGGGGCCAAACCCAAGCTTGGTTCATCAAGTAATAAAACTTTAGGCTCAGAAATTAAAGCTCGTGCAATTGCTAATTGTTGCTGTTGCCCGCCACTTAACATTCCAGCCTGATGGTTTTCATGGGTAGATAGAACTGGAAAGAGTTCTCGCATCTTTGCAATAGCTTCGTTCGCGCCTTTCTTATTGCGACGACCAGTTAAACCAAGGGATAAATTCTCTTTCACACTAAGCCCACTAAAGATTTGGCGGCCTTCTGGAACTAGTGAAAGCCCCAACCGCACAATATCCTCTGGTTTCTTGCCACTAATATTTTTCCCATCAAAGATTATTGATCCAGATTTGGGAGCAATACCGCCAGCAATTGCTTGGAGCAGGGTTGATTTTCCAACGCCATTTGGTCCAACAATACCGATTGATTTTCCTGGTTCGAGCGTAAATGAAACATCTGAAATAACTTCAACCTTGCCATAACCCGCAATTAAATTAGTGACTTCTAGCAGCGCCATTAGTGCACACCTGCATTTCCAAGATAAGCAGTTTTAACATCTGCGTTATTTAGCGCATCTTGTGGATTACCATCAAAAATTAGAATTCCAGTGGCTAGAACAATTACTCTGCTACAAGCCTGTGTAACTAATTTAACGTTATGTTCTACAAGCAACATTCCACACCCAATATTTTTTCTAACAATCTCTAACGCATTTAACAGTTTTGGCGCTTCATCTTCGTTGAGTCCGGCAGCAGGTTCATCCATAATTAAATACTTTGGATGCGCTGCTACAGCGCGAGCAAGTCCAACTAGTCTGGCATTTCCGTGAGAGATGCTTCCTGCTGGATATGCTGAAAGCTTTTCGATTCCTAAGATTTCCAAAATAGTTTCGGATCGTTCACGAGCAACTTTTCCAGATTCTCCTAAGCCAATCGCACCAAGTGCAACATTTTCAGCAACAGTTAGATTTCCAAAAAGTCTTCCAGATTGAAATGTTCTTGCAATTCCGGCACGTGCGCGGGCGTTTGGCTTTAAGCTATCAAGAGGTGTGTCATCAACAACAACTGTTCCGCCATCTTGTTTTTCGTAACCCGCCAAAATGTTAATGAAGGTTGATTTGCCGGCACCGTTTGGGCCAAGCAGGCCAACGATTTCTCCAGGATTTATATTTACCGAGACGTTATCTAAAACTTGAAGGGCGCCAAAAGACTTACTTATTTCATTAGCGTGAAAAGATTTTTGATTCACGTTAAATACCCCCTTCTTCAGCGTTGTATCTCGACTGCAACTTACTAATTATGAACGCAGAATAACAATAAAAAGAGGGTGTGCGACGTGATGCCGCACACCCTCGCTACTTTTTTGTAGCTAGTTATATCTGGCTATTAGAAGGTTGGCTTCTTTGCAGCCGCATACTTCACAAGCCTTGTCTTGCCGTTGGTGGTCTTTAGGATCGCCATTGGTCGAGACACGTTCACATGAAGTGTTGGTGTAAATGAAGTTTTACCTGCTGTTAGGTTTTCATTATCAAACTTGTTCATTTCAGCGGCAAGCTTCTTGCCATCTGTTGAACCAGCACGCTTTGCAGCAAGTGCAAATGCTTCAACTGCAGCGGCTCCGGTGATTAGACCTGAAGTTGCAGCAGATGATCCGGTTGCCTTCTTGAAAGCAGCAAGAATGCTTCGGACCTTTGCATTTGTGTCATCGCCGTAAACAGAAGCGTATGTAACTACATAGTGGTTAGAGTGATTTGTAACTGCTGCGGCCCAGAATGCGCCGTCCATACCGAAACCTGAAATTACAGGTGTCTTAATTCCAGCAGCACGGATTGCACCAAGTGCTTCAGCTCCGCCACCTGGGTATGAACAAAGTGCAATTACGCCAGCAGCATCTGATTTAGCAGCAGCAACTTGTGCAGTTACTGGCTTATCAAGTGATCCTGCTTGGGTTTGGTTGAACTCTTGTGTTGACTTGATAGTTCCACCAAGCTCTTTGAAGCGCTTTTCGAATGAATCGCATTGGCTTGTTGTGTAAGCAATTGACATATCTTTGAAAAGAGTTGCAGTTTTTCCAAGTGATGCAAATGCATATTCAGCCATAATTGCAGCTTCGCCAGGAACAGCTGAACCTAGTGAGTAACCAAGATTCAATCCGTTATCTGGACCCATCGCTGTTGATCCAACGCAAGGTGCAATAACAAGTACGCCAGCTTTTTCGCCAACTTGAGCAGACTTCAAGTTAATGTCTGCATCGCAAGTTACGAGAAGTAGCTTTGCGCCATCAGCAACGAATTGAGTTGCGATTTGCTGTCCCTTGTCAGGGTTTGTTCCGGTATCAACAAACTTCAAAACAACTTTGCAACCATCAATGCCACCTGATTTATTCAAACGAGATACAGCAATCTTTGCTGTCTCAAGTGCAGGTCCATCGAATGGTGCCATGAAACCTGTCGCAGCCATTGCGGCTCCGATTAAAACTGGCTTTGCGCATGCTGCGTTAGCATGCGTTGAATTCATTGCTGAAAGTCCAGTTGCGGCAAGTGCTGCTGCAGCAACGCTTACCAAAATCTTCTTTGAGATT
>CAWURN010000118.1:0-8135 GCA_963924835.1 Candidatus Nanopelagicaceae bacterium
GGGGCCGCAGCCATTGCCGAGACAATTCAAAGTGAGTTCACCTTTGATGAAATCATTGGAGTCGTTGCGCCGATGGGCGATAAAGATATTCGTGGAATTCTTCTTGAATTAGAGCAGGTAATGGATTCCATCATCGTCACAACCAATAGCTCTATCCGCTCAACAAATATTGGAGAGCTAGAAAAGATAGCAATTGAAATCTTTGGCCACGATCGCGTCTTTGCGCACGAGAAGTTAGCTGATGCTCTGGATAAGGCAATCAAGGATTCAATTAGACCACTTAGTGATGAGACCATCGGAATTTTGGTAACTGGTTCTGTTGTTACAGCAGGGGATGCGCGTAGAATTCTGCGAAAGAAATTTGCAAAGGTAGATAAGTAATGCGCGTTTTAGGATCAGCGGTATTGGTAATGGAATTTTTCATCATGGGCTTTGCCATGCTGCTTGCAAAAGATAACCACGAATCTTCCACGATTGTCGCTGGCGCAGTGATTGCGATACTCCTACTTCTCACCCCGGGGCTATTAAAGAAACGAACCGGGTGGATTCTTGGCTCAATCTTGCAAGTGCTGATGATCGGCTATGCCGTGGTGGTGCCATCGATGGCTATCGTGGGCCTGATTTTCGGGGGACTCTGGATTGCCGCCATCATTGTGGGTCGCAAGGGTGAGGCCGCCCGCGCTGCGCTGATGGCGACACGCACTCCTGACGCCTAATAGACTGCACCCCGTGAGCCTAGAAAAAACCCTCGTCCTGGTTAAGCCCGATGGTGTTGCGCGCGGATTAGTTGGCGAAGTAATCGCTCGGATTGAAGCTAAGGGATACCGCATTGCAGCGATGCGTATGTTGCAAGCAGATCGCGTGCTACTTGAAAAGCATTACGCCGAACATCAAGGTAAGCCATTCTTTGAACCACTTGTTGAGTTCATGATGTCAGGTCCAATCGTTGCCATCGTTGCCGAGGGAAATCGTGTGATCGAGGGATTTAGATCACTGGCCGGAGTTACTGATCCAACAGTGGCAGCGCCCGGAACAATCCGCGGAGATCTTGCTCGCGATCAAGGAACTAAGGTTGTGCAAAATATTGTTCACGGCTCTGATTCACCCGAATCAGCTGCACGTGAAATAGCTATCTTCTTTGAGGGGAAATAAATGTCTAACAGAATGTCATTCATAGGCCGTGATATGGCCGTTGACTTAGGCACAGCAAACACGCTTGTCTATGTGCGCGGACGTGGAATTGTCTTGAACGAGCCATCAGTTGTTGCCGTCAACCAAGATACGGGTGGAATTTTAGCCGTCGGTCTTGAAGCTAAGAAAATGATTGGCCGTACTCCTGGAAACATCGTTGCAATTCGACCACTCAAAGATGGTGTTATTGCTGACTTTGATACAACAGAGCGCATGCTTCGTTACTTCATTCAGAAGGTGCACCGTCGTCGTTATTTAGCAAAGCCAAGAATTGTCGTCTGTGTTCCATCTGGAATCACAGGTGTTGAACAGCGTGCAGTTAAAGATGCCGGCTACGCAGCTGGTGCTCGCAAGGTTTACATTATTGAAGAGCCAATGGCTGCGGCTATTGGTGCCGGACTTCCAATTCACGAACCAACTGGAAACATGGTTGTTGATATTGGTGGCGGAACAACTGAAGTTGCAGTTATTTCACTTGGTGGAATTGTTACCGCCCTATCAATTCGTATTGGTGGCGATGAACTAGACCAATCAATAATTGATTGGGTTAAGCGCGAATACTCACTCCTATTGGGTGAGCGCACAGCTGAAGAAATTAAAATGGCAATTGGTTCGGCCTACCAACTTCCTGGTGAGCCAGATGCTGAAATCCGTGGTCGCGATCTTGCAACTGGATTACCAAAAACAATTCGAGTTTCAGCAGAAGATATTCGCAAAGCGATGGAAGATCCTGTAAATCAGATTGTAAACGCAGTTAAGAGCACGCTTGACAAAACTCCACCAGAACTAGCAAGTGATCTTATGGATCGCGGAATTGTTCTAACTGGTGGCGGCGCACTTCTTCGCGGTTTAGATGAAAGACTTCGCCATGAAACTGGAATGCCAGTTCACATCAGCGAACGTCCATTGCAAGCGGTTGCTGAAGGTTCTGGCAAGTGTGTTGAAGAATTCGAAGCCTTAGAAAAGGTTTTGATTTCTGAACCTCGCCGTTAAGGAGAAAATAAAGTGGCAGCTGGTGGCAACAATCGTTCTCGCCTTCTGCTCGTACTCCTTCTTGTTACTTCGCTCTTTTTAATTACTTTAGATCTTCGTGGCGTAAGCATCACAAAGAATTCGAGAACAGCAACGCAATCATTTCTTGCCCCAATTCAACGAGGTGTATCTGACTTATTCTCACCTGTTGGCAATTTCTTCTCGGATGTTAAGAATTTTGGAAAGACAAAGGCTGAACTAAAAGATTTGAAGAAAGAGAATGCGAAGCTACGAGAAAAAGTCATATTCAATAAGGACACTCTCGGAGAACTTACGAAGCTAAAGAGCGTATTGGATCTTGCTGGACGTGGAAATTATAAGGTTGTTTCAGCTCGAGTTATTGGCAAGGGCAGCGCGTCAACTTTTAGCCAGACAATTACAATCGATGCTGGGTCAAATGACGGTATCAAGAAAGATATGACTGTAATTGGGGAATTTGGATTAGTAGGTGTCGTGAAGAGTGCAACATCAACATCGGCAATAGTTCTACTTATGAATGACCCTACATTTCGAATCGGAGTTCGGATCGCGCGAAGTCAGAGCATTGGCGTATTGATGGGCGAAGGCGACAATATTTATACCTTGCAGTTACTGGATCCATCCGGGAGTATTGAAAAAGATGACGTTCTTCTCTCGCTTGGAAGCGACAATAACAAGCCATTTGTTCCTGGAGTGCCGGTTGGATATGTAAAGTCAGTTAAGAATACGAGCGCAACTTTGACGCAAGAAGCAATTGTTGGAAGTTATTCAAATCTTGGAAGCCTTGGCGTTGTATCTGTAATTATTTCTAGCGCTAATGGTGGACCCAAGGATGCATTGATTCCAAAACCAATGCCAACACCAACTACAACTATTTACGTAACACAACCACCAGAACCTGCAACGTCAACGCCTTCAGCGACTCCTACTTCAACCACAACACCGCAAAAGGCTAAGAATTGAATTGGTCCCGCGCTGGATTTAGCGCACTAATTTTTCTATTCTTTTTTATTGTTCAGGAATCTGCGGTTTCCAAAATTAATTTCCCAATATCAGGCTTCTCAATCTACTTATGCGCGGTCCTTGGATTGATGTCTCTAGAAGATAGATTCGGAGCGATTGCACTTGGATTTATCGGAGGATTTATTCTAGATTTATCGCCATCATCAGATTCACCTTTTGGAAAATGGGCTTTCATCCTCACGATTGTCGGCTATTTGTTCTCTCGAAATCGCGAAAGTATTGGTGACTTTACGGAACGACCTTTGGCTTTTGTTCTATTCGTTACGGCTGGAGCTACAGTTACCTTGACGATTTTCTTACTGGGTGGGGTTATTCTCGGTGAAAACAATGGCGCATTTCTCGTAAATATAAGAACCATTTTCGGAAATGCAATTTGGACTTTGCTCTTCTCATCAATTCTTCTTCCTGGATTAATTAAATTGCGGAGATTTACCTTGACCTCAAGAGAACGAATATGAGTCTTCGCTCCAGATTAAATCTAGTTATTGTCCAGGCTTTAATAATTTCATTGATGCTTGCACTTACCGGCCGGCTTTTTTATCTGCAAGTTGCTGCAGGATTCAAATATCAAGACGCTGCGCTAAGTATTCAAAGTCGGGATGTAGTAAATCCAGCCATTCGTGGCGCAATCGTTGATAGCTCTGGAATACCACTAGTAATGGATCGTCCAGGAATGGTCATTTCGGCAGACCGCAGTGTTATAGACAAATTACCCGATAAAGGTGTTGTAGTTATTGCTCGCGTTGCAAAATTAGTAGGAAAATCTGCAGCAAATGTTTATAGAGCAACCAGACTATGTGGCGAACTTCCATCAGGGCAGAACGCTGGTTGCTGGAAAGGGACTAGGTTCCAACCAATTCCAATTACTAGGACTGCAACAAAAGAGGAAGCGCTAAAAGTTTTAGAGAACTCTGAACTATTTCCCGGAATTAGTGCGCAATCAGTTCCAGTTCGCAGTTATCCATCGATGGCTGGTGAAAACGGAGCACATGTTCTTGGATACGTATCATCAGTCAATGAAAGTGACTTGGCAGATAAATCTAAGAATTATTATCGTGAAGAAACTATTGGTAAAGATGGTTTAGAGCAGCAATATGATCAGTATCTACGAGGTAAGGCTGGTATAAAAACTGTAATCGTTGATCGTAAAGAATCTGTTATCACGCAAGCGGTTAGCACCCAGCCAATTTCTGGATTTAATCTCGTAACTAATTTAGATGCTCGCTTGCAAGCTGCAACAGAAAAAGCACTGCAATCCTCAGTCTTAAGAGCAAAGTCTTTAGGAGGACGGGCAGACGGTGGGGCAGCAATAGTTATGGAAGTTAATAGTGGAAAGGTTTTGGCCCTAGCTTCATATCCAACTTATGATCCAAATATCTGGCAAGTCGGTTTAACGCAGAAACAGGCAAATAATTTATTTGGTGAAAGTTCTGGAGTTCCGGCACTTAATAGACCACTTCAAGGAATGTATGCACCAGCATCTACTTTTAAATCTATTTCGGCGGTCGCCGCAATTAATGCTGGTTACGACATGAACAAAACATACAACTGCCCGTCTAAGGTTCTGATTGGTAACCGCGAGTTTGCAAACTTTGAAACCAAATCCCAGGGGATTATTAATATGAAGCGCGCAATCGCTGTTTCTTGCGACACAATTTGGTATCAAATTGCATATGACGAATGGGTTCGAGATGGTGGATTATTCCCAAAATCAGGGTTACATGACTATTTTTTCACTGCAGCACGCGGTTTTGGCTTAGGTAAGATAACTGGTATCGATCTTCCAAGTGAAGCATCAGGCCGACTTCCTGATCGTGCATGGAAAGAAGCCATTTATAAAGAGAATAAAGATTTTTATTGTAATTTTAAAACTCGCGCAAAGAAATCAGACCTAACTCCGTTTTTGATTGAAGTAGCCCGCGAGAATTGCTTAGACGGAAATATTCTCCGTGCTGGAGATGCGGTTAACTTCTCAATTGGACAGGGCGATACCTTGATGACGCCAATACAAATGACTCAGGTTTATGCAGCAGTCGCTAATGGGGGCACTATGTACAAACCACAAGTCGCCCGTGCGATAATTAAGTCAGATGGACAGGTAGTAAAAGAATTTCAGCCGAAAGTAATAGCGACGCAAACCCTGTCAAAAAAAGCCACTAAATTTTTACATGAAGCACTTCGCGCTGTTGTTACTGAAGGAACTGCCGCTGGTGCTTTCTCTGGTTTTCCAATTGCAGTATCAGGCAAGACTGGAACCGCTGAAGATAAAGGTAGGAACAAAGACGGTTCAGCAAAGGCAGATACCGCTTGGTTTGCTTCATTTGCTCCAGCAGATAATCCGAAATATGCAGTAGTAATGGTTGTGAGCCAGGGTGGTTTCGGTTCATCAATTTCTGCTATTGGTGCACGCGATATTTATGCCGCCTTGTATGGCGTTAGTGGTGGAAAGGTTGATCCAGCAAAGGAAATTTTTCCTAATGGCGTCCCAACTAAATTACCAAAAGTGGACCCAAAGAACGCTAAATTGGTGAAACCATGAGCATTTATTCAAATCGTAAAAACCGGGATCGATTCCGAGAAAATTTCAGTCAATTTGATCGCGTCTTAACTTTTTCAGTCGCTTCACTATTAATTATTGGAACTCTATTGGTTTATGCGGCAACAAGAAATTGGTTTGCATCGCAGGGATTGGATCCTGAATATTATTTAAAGCGCCATGTCGTAAATATCTTAATTGGCGGCCTTCTTGCATATGGCACAACTCTTATCGACTACCGATTGCTCCGGGCATACACCCCAATTGTTTGGGGACTCGCAGTTATTGGATTAATAATTGTCATGATTCCTGGTTTAGGTAGTGAAATAAATGGCGCAAAAGCTTGGATTTCTTTTCCTGGAGGATTCCAGATTCAGCCTGCAGAGTTAGCAAAGATTGCAATTATTGTAGGAATTTCTATGATCTTGGCCGAGAAGCGCGATACTGATGACAACCCAACAGACCAAGATGTTTTCAAAGCTTTAGCAATCGCAGCCGTTCCAATTATTTTGATTTTATTACAACCCGATCTAGGAACAGTTGTAATTATTAGTGCAGCAGTTGTCGCAATCATCGGAACGTCAGGCGCGCCAACCAGGTGGGTAGTCGGATTGCTGTTACTGGCAGTCGTAGGCGGCTTTACTGCAATCAAAACTGGGGTAGTAGATGAATATCAAGTTGCAAGGTTGCAATCCTTTGTTGATCCATCTGCAGATCCGCAGGCAACTGGATATCAGCTGCGTCAGTCGCGAATAACAATTGGATCTGGCGGAATTCTTGGTAAAGGACTTTTTAATGGCCCCCAAACAAATGGCCGCTTTGTTCCAGAACAACAGACCGACTTTATTTTCACAGTTGCTGGCGAAGAATTAGGATTTGTAGGAAGTAGTTTTATTTTGCTCTGTTTCACGCTCTTCTTTATTAGGGCATTTGCAATCGCAAAGCGAACTACGGATTTATTTGGAAGATTGGTATGTGTTGGTGTTATCGCTTGGTTTGCATTCCAAACATTTGAAAATATTGGAATGGCTATGGGCTTGGTTCCTATGACCGGAGTGCCCTTACCCTTTATGTCCTATGGCGGGTCCAGCATGTTTGCGAACTTGATCGGCTTAGGCTTGATTCAGAACGTTCATCTTCGTACTAGGTAGGAACTAGATAGGAACTAGGTAGATATATCCCGCGTAAGCGGGGGCGAAGTTGGTCTTTCCACAGGTTTTAGGGGATACTTTAACTTAGCATTTCGCGCTCCGAGCGGCCTCAAAGAACTTGAAGGCCTTAATTACTCGAGGTAGCAGCAGATGCAAAAGCTTTCAAAAGGAAGTTTTACCAAGAATTAGTTTTTAGATGAGGATTTAAGGTTATGGCTATAGTGCCAAAAGGTGCGCGCAAGCGTGCAAGCAAGAAATCTGCGGCTAAGGCTGCAGCAAAAAATGAAAATAATACTGAAGCAGAAGTTGTTGAAGTAGCAGAAGTTGAAAAGAAAGCTACTAAAAAATCTCCAGCTGCAAGCATTCCAGTCCCAATGTTTCAGGCCGCACCAGAAGCAGTAGCGCCTAAGAAAGTTAAGGCGAAAGCTGAAGTTGCAGAGCCAGTTGAATCAAGCGAAGAGTCTGACTCTGATGCAGATTCTGGTTCTGATTTAAACTCTCGTCGACGCCGTCGTGGTGGTCGTGGTCGCCGTCGTGGCGGTCGGGATAGCGATGAATCAACAGATGTTCATGGCTCCGATAGCGATGAAGTTTTAGATGCCGGAGATATTTCCGAAACTAGCGAAGATTCACCAACAGGTCCTCGCCGTCGACGTCGTCGCCGTGCAAAGGGAGATGGCGTAACTCCAGGTGAAACGATTGAAGAAGATGGCGTTATTACTGTTGTAAAGGTTAGAGAGCCGAGAGAGCCGAGGGAACGTAAAGTTCGCGATGATCAAGGAACTCGTTCTGATAGACCAGATCGCAGTGGTCGCAATCGCAGTCGTAATGATCGTGGCAATCGCAGTCGTAATGATCGCGAACCAAGAGATTTCGTTCGTCGTCGCGGAACCGTTATTACTGAATCCGAATACTTAGCTCGTCGCGAAAACGTTGATCGCCAGATGTTGGTTCGTCAGGCCGGAGACCGCACCCAGATTGCAGTTCTTGAAGACAAGATCATGGTTGAACATTATGTAAATAGAAATAGCAACATTTCATATGTTGGAAACGTTTATCTAGGAAAAGTTCAGAACGTTCTGCCATCAATGGAAGCTGCATTCGTAGATATTGGTAAGGGACGTAATGCTGTTCTCTATGCCGGTGAAGTGAATTGGGATACCGCCGGATTAGCAGATGGCGCACCTCGTAAAATTGAACATGTGTTAAAGACTGGTCAATCA
>CAWURN010000119.1:0-5764 GCA_963924835.1 Candidatus Nanopelagicaceae bacterium
CATCTCCGCCCAAATTTTTAATTTCAGCAATGGTCTTATCAAGGTTTTCTTGATTGACCTCCATCACAGCAACTTTCATCTTGGCTGCAGCGGCCGCAGTAACCATTTCACGACCGATGCTTCGCCCACCGCCAGTTATGACGATGGTGCGTCCAGCTAACTCTGCTGCAAATTGATAGGTCATTTAGAGAGCCACCACAAAATCAATCTCAACCAAGATATTGATTAGGTCTGAGCCAACAGTTGTGCGAACTGGGAATGGTGCAGATAGAAATTCACGGTAGACCTTGTCATACTCTGCGAAATCTGCAACGCAATTTTGTAAGTGTGCTGTTGTTTTAACTACTTGGCTAAAGTCCGCACCAACTTCATCAAGGATTGCCTTTAGGTTAATTAGAGTTTGGCGAGTTTGTGGACCAACTCCACCTTCAACAATTTTGCCAGTAGCAGGATCGACTGGACCCATTCCACAGGTGTAGAGAAAACCATTTGCAATAACGCCATGTGAATATGAACCACCTGGGGCTGGTGCGCCTTTTGCTGTTACGTGCTTGATTGTTGTATTAGCCATTAGTAGCTCCTATTTTTGTAGTTGTTGATCTTAAAAGTGCGTATGAACCAAATCTATTACATCGTAATTGTCATTTACCAATGGCAGCAGCTGCCATTTATCAAAGTTTGTGCAGGGATGAGAGATGCCACAGCCGATAACGTCGCCAACAGCTACCGTTCCTGGCGTAATTTTCATAAAGGCATGTTGATCATTTAGTTTTTCAATTTCACCCTTAAAAGCCTCTGGTTTCTTCCCTAACTTCGAAATTGGAAGCGGGTTATCTAAATCATTTCCAGCATCGCGCTTGCCGTAGTTCAGGATGGCAAGATCAGCTTCGGGAACGCTCAGTACTCGCGCCCAGAGTTCCAGGGCGGGTTGAAAACGCTCGGAATCTGGCGCACCCATAAATGGGTATAGCTCCTCGTAATGAACATGGTCGTGGCTTACATATCCACCACTTCGCAGAATAAATTGAGCATCGCCGTCATACTTTGCAAACTCTTCTGCAACATAATCAAAGAATGAACTACCGCCGCCAGAGATAATAATTTTATCTTCGCGAATAAAAGGCGCTGTAATTTTTGCCGCGGCAACTATATGTCGCAAGAAAATTCTTAATTTCTCAATGCCATCGCCGGCTCGGTCGCCACCTGGGACCGCACCTTCAAAGCCAGAAACACCGCGGACATAAATTCGATTATCCTTAGCAATCTCGACCAGAATAGTTTTTAGTAAATCAAGATCTCGAATACCAGCTCGCCCACCTACAGCGCCGATTTCCATGAAAACATTCAGCTTTGCATTTGCTACGTTCGCAATTGAATCTTGGGCAATTTTTAGCCCAGCAAGTGAATCGATATAGAAAATGATTAAGCCAGAACCGCTGCCATTTATCTTTGCAATCTCGGCTATAGAGGTTGGCTCCATAACTTCATTACCGATGATTAATTTTTTGAAGCCATACTCAAACATAATTCGCGCCTGATTAAAATTAGCAATTGTTAGACCCCAGGCTCCGGCAGCAATCTGACGTTTCGCAATTTGTGGTGACATTGGGGTTTTGACATGTGGTGCTAATTCAAAACCAAGTGACTTGCAATATGAAGCCATACGCTTGATGTTATGTTCAAGGGCGCTATCGCGAAGAATCATTACTGGGAATTGAAAATCTGAGGTGAATAAATTTGGTTTTGTAGATAGAAAATCTGCGATGCTCGAGCCTTGGGCTGCGATTGGCATTCCCTTTTGGAAAATAGATATTGAATCCTCGTGAGCCACATGCTCACGCTATCAACTACTGAGGCAGTGCGCTAGGAAAGTTCCGACTTTCATGCGAAAATATGACGTGAATCAAATCGGGAAGATAATGCAGTCAGAGATTGCCGAGATCCCTGCAGTATTTACGAAATTAATCGCCGCCGAAAGCCAATTTGAAGCGCTAACAAATCTTCTCAAAACTAGTCAGATTCAATCGGTTCTAGTGCTAGCCCGTGGCACCTCAGATAACGCAGCCCACTTTCTTAAGTATTTGATTGAGACCCAACTTGGCCTACCAGTTGGCCTTACTTCACCATCATCGGTGACTATTTATCATGCGAAATTAAATTTCAAAAATACCCTGGTTGTTGCAATTAGCCAGAGTGGACAATCAACTGACTTAGTTGAATATGCGACCGCTGCTAAAGGTGCTGGTGCCACGTTAATTTCAATTACAAACGATGAAACATCGCCACTGGCAAAACTTGCAGACCACCATTTGGCACTAATGGCTGGGGCTGAATTCGCGGTTGCTGCTACAAAATCTTATGCCGCGCAATTACTTGCCTCGCTAATATTAGTTAGCGCGTGGAGCTCAAAACTCACAACCTATAAATCCGTAATTGCTGCCGCCACTGAACTTCTTGCTAATGATTCCGCACTAACTAAGGCAGTTGCAAAGTGTGATCGCGCAAATGAAATTGTGGTTCTGGGTCGCGGATTCTCATATCCAAATGCTCGTGAGGCTGCACTTAAGATTCAAGAGACCAGCAAGATTTCAGTTCAAGGTTTATCGATAGCCGATTACATGCATGGTCCGATTTCTGCACTTACCAATAAAACACAGGTATTTATATTTGCACCAAATGGAATTCCACTTGAATCGCTGAAAAGTGATCTCGAAAAGATTAGAGCAAAATCTCCAAGTATCTTCTGGTTTGGAACAGGCGATCTTGCGCTGCCAAATGAAACAGTGATACCTGGCGCAAAGTGTGAGAATGAAATTTATTCAAGTGTTGTTGACTCAATAATCTTGCAGGCTTTCTCTCTGGAATTTGCACGCAAGAATGGTTTGGATCCAGATAGTCCTGAGGGGCTAAGTAAGGTTACGTTTACTCGCTAATGTTAAAGAATTTAATATTTTTCGATGGTGGCGGATCTGGAATTCGTGCGAAGTCACAAACTGATGACGGCAAATCTATAACCAAGAGCTTCCCGGGCTTCACTCCTGGCGAACTTCCACTAGTGGATTACTTAGCCAATTTAATTATTGATTTTACCGGTGAAGTGGGCGGCACAATAGATCGAGCCGTTTTGGCAGTAGCAACGCTTCCGGCAGATGATAAACAATATGGCGATATCGCTAAAACAGTTCTTGCAAAGACGAAGGTAAAAGAGCTTTGGATTTGCAGTGATTCAGTTAGCGCCTGCGCTGCCGCAATTGAAAAGGATGGCGTTGTTATCGCTGCGGGTACAGGAATAACCGCTCTCGCAGTTGGAAAGAACCGTTCCATGGTTCATTCACTCGCTGGCGATGGTTTTTTAATTGGTGATGAAGCCAGTGCATTTTGGATTGGCAAGATGGCTTTGAACGCTGCGCTCCGTGCCCGCGATGGCCGCGGTGGAAGCCAAGAACTATTAGATGTTGCTTGCAAGCACTTTGGCGTCGAACCATACTATTTGGCGCACATTGTTCATCAGCTAGAGCGCCCAGTTCATGCAATTGCAGAATTCGCAAAGGTAGTTAATGACTTAGCACAATCTGGAAACAGCGCGGCATCTGAAATCTTAAATTCTGCCGCAGATGAAATAGTTTTAATTGCTACTACAGCCAAACGTGAATGCGAAGGCGGTTCGGATTTCCAGGTTGCTTTGATTGGTGGCGTCTTAGCCCCAGAAAATCTAGTAACTAAATTAGTGGGCGAAAAACTTAAAGCACATGGCTTAAGCATTCATACCTCTGGCAAGAACTCCCTTGATGGCGCGGGTGCGTTAGCAACCCTTAGCGAACCAGGAATCTTTGCGCCACTTATTAGAACGTTTAAACAGTAATGTCAGCAAAATATATTGATCTGCAGGTAAATGGTCATGGTGGTATTGACTTGTTGACGGCAAAAGATATTGAAGATGTTCGCAAAGTTTCCCGATCGTTATATGCAAATGGAGTAATCGGCTATCTTCCAACAATTATTACCTCTGCACTTACCGATGCAGTTCGAGCAATTAAATTAATCGAAGAAGTTCGCAAGAATCCCCTGCCGGATGAGGCAAAAATTTTGGGAATCCACCTAGAAGGTCCCTTTATTTCAATTGAGAAGCGCGGAGTTCATCCAGTTGAACATATTGCTAAGCCAGATCTGAACCATCTCAAAGCCCTGCTGAACGCTGGTTTAATAAAGATTGTGACAATTGCGCCCGAATTGCCTGGGGCAATTGAGTTAATTCAATATTTGGTAGCGAATAACATCGTGGTTTCACTCGGCCACACAAATGCAAACCGAGAAGAAGCTATTGCTGGATTTAATGCAGGTGCTAAAACGGTAACTCATCTATTTAATGCAATGCCTAAGCCACCGCTGGATGGCACAGCTCAAGTGGCAATCGAGCGCGATGATGTCACGATACAAATTATTATTGATGAAGTTCACGTTCCTAATGATTTAGTAAAAGAGACTTTAGCTAAAGTAGCAAATAGATTTATTGTTACCAATGATCCGATTGCTGCCGCGGGATTGGGTTCTGGGACTTATCCATTTGGTGGCATGGAGGTTACGGTTAAAGATGGCCAAGCAAGACGTGCGGATGGAACTCTGGCTGGTGGAATTGGCACGCTAGAGCGCGCTCTAGAAATTATGGATGCAATCGGGATTGCTAAAGAAGATGCATTGGCAAGTGTTACAACAAGACCTTGCAAATTAATCGGAATAGATTACAAAACCTTACTTACCTAACCCCTTGGGTTTACCAAAATTTTTGGTCCAACACCCAAGCCGGCTGGGCGATTGCCAAGGAAGATATTCCCGGCTTCACTCATTCCCACAGTGCCACCAAGAATTTTCTTAGGATCAATCTTTCCTTCGGCGATATAACGAATCGATTCTTTAAACCCAGGTGAACCAGAGAGAATTCCAACAACTGTAATATCTCGGAAAACTAATTTGCGAGAGTCAATTGGAGCTGCATGATCATCAACACCGATTAAAACTATCCGACCACCTGGTTCAACGATATCAACTAATTTCGCTGGAATAGTTGCATCGAAAGTTGCATCAACAACTGAGTGATACCCGCCATCGATTTTCTTAACTTCAGTACCTGCACTCGTAACACCAATTTCTAAAGCCAATGCGATTGTCTTGGGATCAAGTCCAACCATGTGAACTTCTGCGCCCATTGCTAAACAAAACTGCGCTGTCAGTAGTCCTACGGTTCCAGTTCCCCAGATCAATATTCGTTTGCCGGGAGCGGGTTTAGCACCATCGGCTACGCGCCAGGCATTTGCTGCTGGCTCAACTAGCGCCGCTAATTCAAAATCAAAGTCATCTGGAAGCACATAAACAAAACGTGCCGGGATCAATAATTTCTCGGCAAGTGCGCCATCAAAACCATTTCGGATTCCAAGTTCAAAGCGATCTGCACAAGTATGTTGGCGACCATCGCTGCAACGTTTGCATTTGCCACAACCCATCATTACATCGCTGGTTACTTTCTTGCCGAGCAGAGATTTATCTACGCCTTCACCAACTTCAATTATGGTTCCGGACCATTCGTGGCCAAGGCGAATTGGAAGTTTTGCTTGTCCGTCGTGCAAATATGGCATCACACCATTAAAGAATTCAACATCGGTTCCGCAGATGCCGACACGTTCAATCTTGGCGACAATCTCACCAGCACTAGCTTTTGGTTCTGCGACCTCTTGGATTTCATAGGTCTTAGGTGCAGTAACAACAAAGG
>CAWURN010000120.1:0-13154 GCA_963924835.1 Candidatus Nanopelagicaceae bacterium
TGATCGCATCTGCTGCGGCAAGAAGTGTTACAAATCCAAGGGCAGTAATAATTAAATCGCGGGTTTTCTCTCGAAATTTAGCTCCGACAAGAATGCCCAAGCAAGAACCTAGAAGAATAGCCAGAACATTTATAGTTGTTCCAAGTCCAACGAAACCTACAGACATTGCCCAAACCTCCGGTCGAATCGGTAGACTCTAACAGTGAAATTGCCATCTTATTTAGCGGAAATCGGGCACTTTCTTAAACCTCATAGGACTATTCCCAAGACTCCTTGGACTGCGACCTCGCGCTGGTCAGTGACTCTAAAAAACTTACCAATATTGTTTTTTGGTCTCGCAATATTTGGAGTCGGCGATGCGCTCTTGATTCAGTCAACAATTGGCAACTCGCCTTGGTCGGTCTTTGCGCAAGGGCTTTCATTACGAACTCCCCTATCTATTGGTGAAGCCACTGGAATTACGAGCATTGCAGTTCTACTTCTTTGGATTCCACTAAAAGAACGTCCAGGTTTTGGCACACTTGCAAATATCGCCGTCATAGCAGTCTTTGTGCAGATTGGCGTGGATCACATTCCTAAGGTAGAGATGAATATTCCTCTGCAACTCTTTTATGTTCTAATCGGAATTGGCCTAGTTGGTATGGGCTCTGCTCTTTATATAACTTGTGGGCTAGGACCTGGTCCCCGTGATGGATTGATGACTTCCATCCACAATAAGACAGGCATTAGAATCGCACGCGTTCGACTTTCCATCGAAATTACTATCTTGATAATTGGTGCTCTCTTAGGTGGGTCTGTTGGAATCGGCACCGCAATGTTTGCACTACTTATCGGAAATTCGATTGCGACAAACTTGAACATTGTCTCTAAATTTTCCAATCCATCTCAGTAATTCCCAATTTGCGGAGTTTTTCATTGCTGCGGGAGAACGGGTTGGAGCCAAAAAATCCACGATAGGCAGATAGCGGACTTGGATGAACGCTCTGAATTAATCGGTCGTCAGGTATGAATTTTGCCAGTTCGGCAGCGCTATTTCCCCAAAGAATGAAAACGATTGGCCGCTCCCCTAGGTATCGGACAACTTCGTCGGTAAATTTCTGCCAACCGATATTTGTATGATCGGCGCTAATGTTTGGCGTAGTTGTCAAAACTCTATTCAGAAGCATCACGCCGTTACTCTGCCATTTAGTTAAATCGCCACTCTCAATTACCGAACCGATATCAGACTCGACCTCTTTCAAAATATTCCGGAGCGTTGGTGGAAATTTCGTAATTGATTTTGGGATGCTAAATGACAACCCCATAGCGTGCTCTGGATTTGGATAAGGATCTTGACCAATAATGCAGATCTTTACTTGGGATATTGGAAGATTGAATGCGGCGAATATTTTTGAACTCTCGGGAATATATCTCTCAGGTAGCTCTATTTCGTCTAATATCTCTTTCGAAGAAGGAAGCGCCTCTTGCCATTGCTTCGGTAAAAGTTCGAAAAGCATCTAATTAAGTGCGTTTGCCGAATATCGATTATTCTGCATTGTTACGCTTATCGACATATCGTAAGCACTGCTCAAATTCTCTGAGGTTATAACGGTAGCGATTTCACCACTTGCAACTATCACGCCCGACTTCAAAAGCAGTGCATGAGTAGACCCTGCTGGAATCTCTTCTATGTGATGCGTAATCATCAGAGTTGCAGGCGCACTTGGGTCTTTCGCTAATAAATCAAATCTCGTCAACAAATCTTCACGTCCTCCTAAATCTAATCCTGAAGCGGGTTCATCGAGCAACAAGATTTCTGGATCAGCCATAAGCGCTCGTGCGATTAGTGTTCGCTTCTTTTCGCCCTCACTAAGGGTGAAGAACTTTCTATTCGCCAACTCTCGAACACCAAGTGTTGTTAGTAAGCCCTGCGCCCTAGATTCATCCCAAAGCTCATAGCTCTCATTCCATCTTCCTAACATTGCGTAAGCCGCTGTTAAAACTATGTCGATCACTTTTTCATCTTCCGGGAACAAATTTAAAAGTGTCGAACCCATAAAGCCAATGCGAGGTCTGAGTTCAAAAACATCAACAGCACCAAGTCTTGAACCAAGAATTTCTACTGAACCACTTGTAGGGTGAATCTGACTCGAGCAAAGTGAAAAAAGAGTTGATTTACCAGCGCCATTTGGCCCCAGAATAACCCAACGTTCATTCTCGTTTACTGCCCAATCTAGGGGGCCTAAAATTTTTTTGCCCTCGCGAACAACCGAAACATTTTGCAGGTGCAGAACTGGAATCACAGGCGTAAAGATACCTGTAAAGCGCCACGGGCAAGCACTGCAAACCGCTAATCTAGGCGAGTGAGTCAAGATAAGTTTGAGAAGCTAGAACACACTGGGCTAATTCTAATTTCAGGCGTTGATGCGCCTGGGGTTACGCAGGCTTTGTTTGCCACCCTGGAACCATTCGCAGTAACAATTTTGGATATTGAACAAGTTCTCATTCGAGGCCGATTAATCCTGACAACTCTGATTGCACTTGATCCTGCTCATGCTTCAGCTATCGAGTCTGATTTACTTGATACAACTAAGAGACTTGGACTAGATCTCGCTATAGATTTTGCGCAACAAGCCAAAAGCGAAAATTTAAATGCAAATCTACATATTGTGGCGCTCTCACAAAATTTGCGGCCAGCGGGCATCGGCGCCCTGGCTGCGAAGATTGCGGCTCGCGGTGGAAATATAGACCGAATTCATAGGACCGCGTCTTACCCCCTTACCGCAATCGAATTTGAAGTTTCCTTAAATTTGGATGAAGGCGACTTAAAGATAATCCAACGAGAGCTTGCCGAAATCGCTCAGGCAAATGGGATCGACATCGCAGTGGAACAGAGTGGGCTCACTCGACGCGCCAAGCGAATTGTTCTTCTAGATATGGATTCCACGCTCATCCAAGAAGAAGTTATTGATTTAATCGCGGAGAAATTTGGAGTCGGGCCTCAAGTTGTTGCAATTACCGATCGCGCTATGCGCGGTGAAATCGATTTCAGCACATCTCTAAACGAACGCGTAGCTCTATTGGCAGGAGTTGATATCTCAATTCTTACTGAGGTCAAGAACGAAATTACTCTCACTCCTGGTGCCAGAACATTGATCCGAACTCTGCACCGCCTTGGCCACAAAGTTGGTGTTGTTTCTGGTGGGTTTTTAGATGTGATTGAACCTTTATTAAACGAGCTAAATATCGATTACTACCGTGCGAATAAGCTGGAAGTTAAAGAAGGCAAATTAACTGGTGCGATCACTGGCGCAATCATTGATCGAGAAGCCAAAGCGAATGCGCTGCGAGATTTTGCAGATAAAGAAGGTGTTGGCTTAGCCCAAACAATCGCTATTGGTGACGGCGCGAATGATTTAGGAATGTTAGAGATTGCTGGTTTAGGAATTGCCTTTAACGCTAAGCCCGCGGTTCGCGCAGCTGCCGATAGTTCAATAAATTCGCCATATTTAGATTCCGTTCTTTACCTGATGGGAATAACGCGAGATGAAATAGAGAGAGCAGATTGATTTAATTAATTTTAAAGTCGACAAGCGTGAATGTCTGTTACTAAAATTCCGCGAGCACCAATCTGCCAGAGTTCATCCATAATGCGATTTATTTCGGAACGTTTAACCATCGCCCGAACTGCATTCCAGTCACTCTTCTGCAATGGCGAGATCGTTGGCGATTCAATACCTGGTGTTAGCGCGCACGCTCTCTCTAAATTAGCACTTTCGACATCGTAATCAACCAAAACATATTGTCTTGCAATAACTACGCCATTTAATCTGCGAATTAAGGTGTCAATTGCAGGTGAAATAGCTTTTCCGTTTCTAGTTACCAGGATTGCTTCACTCTCTAAAAGAACTTCACCAAAAATACTTAATCCTGCTGCTCTAAGTGTTCCTCCGGTTGAGACAACATCGGCAATAACATCTGCTACGCCAAGACGAATTGAACTTTCGACTGCGCCATCTAATTTCACAATTGTACTTTTTAGTTTTTTGGACTCAAGAAAGCTCCCGAGTAATCCTGGATAGGCCGTAGCGATTCGTTTACCGGCTAAATCCTTCTCAGTAAATTTCTTGTCGCCAGGACCGGCAAAGCGAAAAGTGCTTTTGCCAAAATCTAGCGGAAGAACTTCGCTTGCAGGGGCACCGGAATCTAAAAGTAAATCTCGGCCAGTAATTCCTGCTTCAAGTTCGCCACTTCCAACATAAACCGCAATATCTCTTGGGCGAAGATAGTAAAACTCCACCTGATTCTCGGGATCAATAAAAACTAAATCTCGCGGATCATTGCGCTGTCTATAGCCCGCTTCTTTCAACATCAGTGCGGAACTTTCTGCTAATGAGCCTTTATTCGGAACTGCAATCTTTAAAGTCACTTATTTTCCTAACTATAGATTGTTATAGACGTCGTCTAATTTGATGTTACGAGCAATCATTAGAACTTGTAGGTGGTAAAGCAACTGACTAATTTCTAGCGCTAATTCTGAGTCACTCTGGTATTCAGCAGCAATCCAAACTTCACCAGCTTCTTCGATTATCTTCTTTCCAATGGCATGAACGCCTAATTCGAGTTCGCGTACCGTAGAGGAGCCTTCTGGCTTAGCAAGTGCTAATTCATTTAATTCCAGCCATAACGATTCAAAGTTCTTCATTGGTGAATTTTAACCTAAATATCACTTACTAGGTTTGGTATTTTCAGCTAGCGCTCGTAATTGATCAACCATTACACCGGGAATATCTGCTTTAAATACTGCGCTTCCAGCGACGAAAGTGTCAGCCCCTGCAGATCTTGCCAGCGCGATTGTTTCCAATGAGATTCCACCATCAACCTGTAGCCAAATCTTCCCAAAGTGATTTGCGTCGATTTCGGTTCGAGCCTCTTGAATCTTTGGCAACATATCGGTCATAAAACTCTGTCCACCGAATCCAGGCTCAACTGTCATGATCAACAACATGTCGATATCTTGCAAGAGCGGTGCAATCACATGGAATGGCGTTGTTGGCTTTAGAGCGACACCAACTCTTGCCCCTTCGGTTGCTATCTTAGAAATCGTCGCGGCGGGTTTCGAGCTAGCCTCAAAATGAAAAGTAACGCTCTTCGAACCAGCCTTCGCGTAAAAATGCGCTTGTTCATCAGGATCTGCAATCATCAAATGCGTGTCCACTGGAAGAGCCGATTCGGCAATAATTTTCTGACTTTCAGTGAGTGTGAAAGTCTGATTAGGCACAAAAATATTGTCCATTACATCAAGGTGGAGAAGATCGGATTGCTTGGCAATTCTAGAAATCTCTGAACCCAGATTGCTGCGGTCTGCATTCAAAATACTTGGACAAATCCGAATCAATTTGCAATCCCCCACTCGATAATGTCGAATATGTTGATGAAATTCTATTTCATTAACTATGCAGTTTTTTGAAGCAACGCCATGAACATCGAATCAGAACCATCTAAATGTGTCCATAACTGCATGGTTCCATCTTCACTGACGCCAGTCTGACCAGAGGGTGAATATTTTGAGATATCTAGAATGCTCAAGTCTTTGTGGCGGTATTTTGCATCCAAGACCTGACTCTTTGTCTCAGCCAATAACGGCGAACATGTTACAAACCCAATGATGCCTCCAGGATTTAACATTTGATAAGCCGAGTCGATCAATTCGCGTTGCAAAGGAAGAAGTTCCTTAAGATCGTTAATACTCCTGCGCCATCTAGCTTCAGGACGTCGACGCAAAGCTCCAAGACCAGTGCAAGGTGCATCAATAAGTATTCGGTCATATGTTTCATTAAAACTAGCAACATCTCGTCCATCGAAAGAGACAATCTTATTTTTTGGGACAACCCTTGCCACTAGTTCGGCGCGATGCAGTGTTGGTTCATTTGCAAGAAAACCATCGTTTGGTTTCTCGACCTGTAATAGATTGTGCAGCAGAGCTGCTTTTCCACCAGGGCCAGCACAAAGATCTAACCATTTTTGCGGACCATCGTTCTTTGTAGCAAAGAATATTTCTGAGACTAATTGTGATCCCATATCTTGAATTCCAGCTCGCTTGTCCTTGATTGCTGGGTATTCGTTCGGGAGATGGTTCGACAGAACTGAATACGTTCCGATTGCAAGTTTCTCTCCCCCAGTTTCGAGAATTTCAGAGACCGTCGACTTGCCTGGCCAGGAAACTATATGTGGTGCAACTGGCATGTTGTTTTGTCGCAGCAAATCGGTTACTGCTTCCCAGTCTTTGAGTTGATCATAATACGCAGTGATAATCCAAATCGGGTGCGAGTAAAGGATTGAAAGTTTTTCAAGATCTGAAATATTGGCGTTAGATTCCAAATCATTGTAGATATCTAAGTCGGCTGAAATCGATCGAAGAACCGCATTTATATAAGTAGCCTTTGATTCTCCTGCTACGGCTCTAGCTACTTCTACCGTTTCACCTACAGCAGCGTGAACAGATACCCGCATCTCGAATATTTGGTGAATACCAATTCGAAGCAGATCCACAATCTTTTCATCTAACTCTTCTATAGGTCGATCAGCTTTTTTTGATATTGCATAATCGTGTTTACCTTGCATTCGCAACGTGCCATAAGCGAGTTCGGTGACGAATGATCGGTCGCGCAAATCTAAATCTGAATTACCGAGTAGTTCTGGCAATCGTAAGTTTGCAAAGGCCCCGCCTCGATTGACTTGACTTACCAGATCGTAGGCAACGAGTCTTGCCGCACCTGGTTTTGGTTTAGCGAAAGGCTTACTACTCAAACTTGGAACCTGCGGTCAATCTTGCACCCCTAGCAAAATCTGCGCCGCTCATGCGCTTTTTTCCAGCAGGGGTAACTTCGCTAATTTCCACCACGCTATCTAGCGTTCTGACAAGAAGTTGATCTCCAACCATTTCGATGTCGCCCGGTGATTTTAGCGAGTTAGCAAGAATTACCTCTTTTAATCCGAAAACCGAGATTCGTTCCCCATTGAAATTGCTCCAGATTCCTGGATTATCTGAGAGCGCGCGATCCTGTCGTAAGATTGTTTCCGTTGGATTATTCCAATCAATACGAGCCATCTCCTTTGAAATTTTCGGAGCAAGAGTGGCGCCTGAAAGAGGTTGAGGAGTCGCTTTTGTTTTTCCAATTTTAGAAACCAAGTCCAGCAAATCAGGGATGGCCGAAACCGCTAATTTTTCTAAAAGAATTGGTGTTGTGTCATTCTCATTAATATTTACTTCCTTGGATATGTAGACGGGGCCAGTATCCATTCCCTTATCCAACTTAAAAATCGTGTAGCCAGTTGTAGTTTCGCCATTAAGTATCGCCCACTGCACTGGAGCTGCGCCCCGCAATTTCGGCAGAATAGAGAAGTGTAAATTAACCCACCCAAATCTTGGTCCGTGCAGAAGCTCTACTGGGATTAGCCTGCCATATGCGCAGGTGATGATTAATTGTGGTTGCGATGAAAGTAAGTGTCGATTGAGTTCCGAAGTGTCGGCAGGCTTAGCAATCTCTAAACCCTTCTCCTCGGCCCATTGTGCTAATTCGTTTGCTTCAATCTTCTTGCCTCGCCCTGTTGGTTTATCAGGATTAGTGATAATCGAACCCAGGGTGTGTTCGCTCGCCAGAATGGCTTCGATGATCGGGGTCGCCACAAGTGAGGAACTAGCTATCGACAATTGCATTTAAAGTGCCCGTCCATTTGTTTGATGCGGGCTAATTCGTACGATTGGCGTATGACCCATTGCTGATGCGTTCCCAAACCATTCTGAATTTCTAATATCCGACATCGCTATTTTACGATCCTCAACTAGCAAGCGATCTATGAATACGATCCCATTTAGATGGTCGGTCTCATGTTGAAATACTCGAGCTAAAAGTTCGCTTCCCTCAATGGTTACGGGTTCGCCGTGCATATTGAATCCCTTAGCGACCGCACTAAAAGCACGTGGTGTGTCATAAACTAAACCTGGGAAACTTAAACAACCCTCTTCACCATCTTGCAACTCGGCTGATAGGTCCAGAGTTGGATTGATTAAGTGTCCGTCACTCTCTTCGATGTTCCACACAAATACTTGCAAAGAAACACCAATCTGTGGTGCGGCTAGGCCGGCACCAGGAGCATTCAACATAGTTTCCGTTAAGTCTTTAACTAAATTTCGAAGCTCTTTATCGAAAGTTATGACCGGGCTCGCAGGAGTAGCAAGCACTGGATCGCCGAATAACCTTATTTCTTGAACAGACACAGGCTCAATTCTATTCTAAACATCAGTAAATTACCTAAATCACAAATGGATCAACCTTAAGTTGCAAAGGAGAAAGAGCCTTAATGCCGCGGTAGCGGGCAAGGTCACGAAAGAATTCCGAGAATTCTGTTGATCGAGATATCTCACTTCTAAGAATCAACTTCGATTCATTTTGATTTCCCAGCTTCTCACGAAAATTATCTTGAATTGAAATAGCACTAAATAAATCATTAGCCTCAAGTGTTTGAGCAAGACGACGTATCGCAGAAGATTCCCCAGTTAACGTTGCAATCCGGCAGAACGGCGGTAAATTCAGAGCTTTGCGTTCCGCAATTTCGCTAAGTGCAAGTCCATAGGAATCATTTCGAATCACTCCCTGAGCAATTGGATTATCTGATGCGAGTTCTAGATACAATTTTGTTTCGTCCTTGAATGAAAGTCGACTTCTATTCTCGAAAATTAATCTACGCGCAGTTTCCATGCTCCGAAGATCCACGCGATTGCAGAGATTCTCCAGAGATTTCAAAACAATTGCCGAATACTCCCCCGCCGGTTCGCAGCCGTAGCTCGCAACAACTAGGAGATTCTCTGAACTCTTTGGGAGCGAATCAATTCGAGAACCACCTTTACTAAGCAAAACTCGGAATCCCGGAACTGCCTTCGCTATCTCCTCAGCAAATCGGCTTGAACCCTTTGAAATCGAACGAATGGTCTGGCCACCACACCAAGCACAGAGGAAATCCTTCTGCAACTTTTCGCAAATAGCGCAAGTGAGTTCCGATCCTTTACTTGGAAGATAGATTTTTCCACCGCATTCGCAGCGCGCTTGATTACGACATTTTTGGCAGGCTATTGCGTTCACATATCCGGTCTCCGCCATAACAACTAAAACATTTCCAAGCTTTAAGCCCGCTTTAATTAGCGAGATATCTGAAACGCTCGAATCGGAGCAATGAACAATTGTCTTTTTAACTAGGGCAGCTTGCCCAGTTAGGTTCTCTTTACTCTTTTTAATCCAACCCAATTCAACAAGACGAACTATTTCTAGGCTGGGACTGGCTCCAACGAAATGCAGCGAAAATTCGCCGCTTCGCAGCATGGCGATATCTCGGACGTTCCAGTTCGGGAAGCGTCGTTCGTAAAGCGATTCATCACCATCGTTGTAAATCATGATCATAGAATTCGTGGCTAATGGTGTGAAAATAGCGCTGCGATTACCAACTATAAGTTTGGAGTTTTCAAATCGGATCTTAAGATAATTTTCATACCGATCCGACTTTGAACTGTCTGATGAGATGATGACTGGTTGGACACCCAGATCGGATAGGAGAAGTTGTTTCAGGTCTCGTTCGTCCGGGACAATCACCAATAATTGTTGCCCCGACTTTAGCTCTTGTACAGTTTTGCGAATAAGTGTTGGAAAACTCTCGATGCTTTTGGAAATTGTAAGGAGGTGTTCTAATTTGCTTGCTGGCTTCGAGTTCTCAGGTAACGATCTGCTTTCATATAACTTCTCGCTGGCAGCTACACGTGATGGAATCACGCTACGAATTACATTCCAAGGCTTGCATGCATAGCGCTCACAAGTCAGCGCTACAATCTCAATTAACTCCTCGGTTAGAAGAGGTATCGGTGAAATTATTTTGCTAATGATTTTCAGCTTCGCAGGGTCTAACTCCGAAGGTTTCCGGTCTTGCACATAACCCATAACTTCATTCGGGCCAAAGGGAACTTTTACAAAAACTCCAGGAACAACCAATTCATGCAAATCCGCGGGGACTAAATAATCATAAGTGTCGGGAAGATGAAAAACACCAGTATCAACACATATCTGAGCAACGGGATCTTCTGTCGCAATGGCAACTTTTTTTGCTACCCGTTGCGCTTTTAAACGCAGTGGCTTTACTTCAGCCACCTAGATTTACCTGGACGCTGCTTCTTTAAGTGCCGCAGCCCGATCCGTCTTCTCCCAAGTGAAGTCAGGAAGTTCGCGACCAAAGTGACCATACGAAGCTGTTGCAGAATAGATTGGACGAAGAAGATTCAAGTCACGAATGATTGCCGCTGGGCGTAGATCAAAAGTTCCCATAACCGCATCCACGATTTTATTTGGTGCTACTTTTTCGGTTCCGAAAGTTTCAATGAAGAGACCAACTGGTTGCGCCTTGCCGATTGCATATGCAACTTGAACTTCACAACGTGTTGCTAAACCAGCGGCTACGACGTTCTTTGCAATCCAACGCATGGCGTAAGCAGCGCTCCGGTCAACTTTTGATGGATCTTTTCCAGAAAAAGCGCCGCCACCATGACGGGCCATTCCGCCATAAGTATCAACAATAATTTTCCGTCCGGTTAGACCAGCATCGCCCATTGGGCCACCAATGACGAAGCGACCAGTAGGGTTGATCAAAATTCGAACATCCGATGTATCAATCTTTAGGTTTCCAATTATCGGATCAATAACTAATTTCTTCAATTCTGGCGCTAATACCTTCTCCAAATCCACACTTGGTGAATGTTGTGTTGATATGACAATTGTGTTTAGCGCGACAGCCTTATCGCCGTCATACTCGATTGTTACCTGGGTTTTTCCATCAGGTCGAAGATAATCCACCACGCCGGATTTGCGCACCGATGAAAGTTGCAAAGCCAGTTTGTGAGCTAATGAAATTGGTAGCGGCATTAATTCTGGAGTGTCATCACACGCATAACCAAACATCAAGCCTTGGTCACCAGCACCTTGTAGGTCCAGTGGATCAGCGGAAGATGAAATACGCTTTTCAAATGCTGAGTCAACGCCCTGCGCGATATCGCTGGATTGTTGACCAATTGAAAGGGAAACTCCACAAGAATTTCCGTCAAAGCCCTTTTCTGAAGAGTCATACCCAATGTTTAAAACGGTATCTCGAACTATTGTCATCACGTCTGCATAACCGTTGGTTGTAACTTCACCTGCAACATGGACTTGCCCTGTTGTTATGAGTGTTTCAACTGCAACGCGACTCTTGGCATCTTGGGACAGCAGTGAATCCAGAATTGCATCTGAAATTTGATCTGCCATCTTATCTGGATGGCCTTCTGTAACGGATTCTGAAGTAAATAGGCGTTTTGTCATTGGGACACCTTAACTTATTCTTAACTTACTTAGCGCGCTATCAAGCAATAGATCGGCTAGCGTGTCCTTACCTTGCAACTTACATTCAATTGATGCGCCATTATTGTCAATCAAAAAACCTGAAGTTTTATCTTCACCAAAGATTGCGCCATTGCTTACATCATTAAGAAATATTAAGTCAGCGCCCTTACTAAGCATCTTCGTTTTAGCAGCTTCTATGGTGGCCTCGCCAATCGCCTCGGTCTCTGCTGCGAAGGCAACCAAAACCTGATTCTTTCCGCGGATCGCGCCAAGTTCCTTAAGCAAATCTGGATTGAGTTGGAGTTCAATATTCTCGAAATTATTTTTTTTAATCTTCTCCTGTGATAACGAAAGCGGGCGTGCATCGGCTACCGCAGCAGCCATTACAAGGATTTGGCTATCGGTAAATTCATTAGTTAGAGCTTCTTGCATCTGACTAGCCGAAGAAACTTTGATAATTTCAACACCTGGTGGATCCTGCAGCGACGAATTAGCAGAGATTAAGACAACTTGCGCACCACGATTTCGAGCAGCAACGGCAACCGCATATCCCTGTTTGCCACTTGAGTGATTCCCTATGTAACGAACTGGATCAATCGCTTCTCGGGTTCCACCTGCAGTTACTAAAACTTTCTTACCAAGTAGATCTGATTTAATTTCCGCAAAATTAGAGACCTCGGAAATAATTCGTGAAACTTCTGGATACCGGCCGACACCAAAATCATCGCCAGTCATGCGACCTTCATCTGGTTCGATAACTAGAACCCCACGTAATCTAAGAGTGGCCACGTTCTTTTGGTTTGCAGCACTTAGCCACATTTCTGGATGCATTGCGGGAACTAGAACTATCGGACAACTTGCTGCGCTGACTACATTTGTCAGCAAGTCATCAGCAATTCCACCCGTTATTTTCGCAATTAGATCAGCTGTGGCTGGTGCAATGAGAATGAGATTTGCTTCTCGAGCTCGCTTTATGTGGGGAACTTCGTGGACGTTCTCCCAAAGATTCTGATTCACTGGCCGACCAGATAAGGCTTCCCATGTTGCAGAACCTACAAAATTTAAACTCGCCCGAGTTGGGATAACGCTTACTCCGAAACCGACATCCTGCAATCTACGTAGCAGGTCAGCGGATTTGTAGGCAGAAATACCCCCGCCGACTCCGAGGATTAATTCCCTACCCAGGAGTGTCATTTTTTATCTTGATTGCATCTAAGACGCGAGAAAGTTATTCAGCAGCGCTTACTTCAGGAGCAACCGGCTCCAAGTTCTCAATTGTTAGCAGACCTTCGTTGATTTCACGAAGTGCAATTGAAAGCGGCTTCTCGTGAACATACGTTTCGACAAGTGGACCTACATATTCCAGCAGACCTTCACCAAGTTGCGAGTAATAAGCATTAATTTGACGGGCACGCTTTGCTGCGTAGAGAACCAAACTGTATTTCGAACCAGCCGCATCCAAAAGTTGATCGATTGGTGGGTTAGTGATGCCATCCATGGTTGTCATATTTTTTCCTCTACTTCAGTGTCTCTTTACTTCTATAAGTTGCTAAGGATAGCAGTGCTGCGGCCACTTCCTCGACCTGATGATTTACGAGCACCTCATCGAACTCATTAACACAAGCCATCTCCTCTTCTGCCAGCGCTAAACGGGCAGCCCTCCGCTCTGGCGAATCCGTGCCTCTTGAAGTGAGGCGATCAACTAATTCCTCCCATGATGGTGGAGAGATGAAGACCAGAAGTGCCTTTGGGTCAGCC
>CAWURN010000121.1:0-4251 GCA_963924835.1 Candidatus Nanopelagicaceae bacterium
TCAACTGGTGGCAAGGCTGCATCTGGTCGCCCAGAACTTATGGGTATCACCAAGGCATCACTTGCAACTGAATCATGGTTGTCAGCCGCTTCATTCCAAGAGACCACAAAGGTTCTTACAGATGCTGCGTTATCCGAGAAGAGCGATCCATTGCTCGGACTTAAGGAGAACGTAATCATCGGTAAGTTGATCCCAGCTGGTACAGGTCTTGCTCGTTACCGCAACGTTCGAGTCGAACCTACCGAAGAAGCGAAGGCTGCGGTCTACGCTGCTTATGATGAATATGACTTCACACCATTTGAATCACAAGGTTCAGGTGAAGCAGTTCGTTTGGATGAGTTCGAAACTCGCTAAGCAAATTAATTTAAATTAAGTTAAAAGCCTCGGTGTTAATAGCACCGGGGCTTTTTTAATTGAGATTAATTAAGAGTCGAAATAACTATCGCTCATCGAAATCAATTGAGAGATTTTTGTTACTGATTGACAATCAACTTTGTCTTCATAAATACAATCTTGTGGAACACTTACCGTTAGAACAGTTTTGTCATCGCGCCACATTTCAGAGCCGTAACTAGGGGCTTCATTTGGGTTATAAATTGAATCCCAATCTTCGGTGTTCCATAGGAAGTATGAAACTAGACCGTCATATACGCCCTTTGAAGTCTTATAAGAAATAACGTATTCACTTAGTGGTGCCGGCGAGATTGCATCCGCTTCTGATCGTTCATAAGGCGAAAATCGTAACTTAGGAAATAAATGAAGGGGCAATCGAACCGAAACTGGAATTAGACCTAGCCCTTGCCGATAAGTAATGGTTTTACAATCTTCTGTCTCAAGATATCTATAACCCTCTGAATCCAAGGTTTTGCCACTTTTATTAAAGATAACTTCGCGATCTGTTAGCTGACCCTCAGAGTAAAAACTATATGTCGCAGTTAATTGATTGTTTAAAAACCTTCCCTTAAAGGTGCCAAACGAACTATCTTTTTGAAAGTGTTGCTGAATTAAGTTTCCTGAAACACCAACTCCATCATTCTTAACTATCTCAAGTAGAGCATTGTCAGTTGATACTTGGGCGTGATAGCACGGTGCTAGTGACAGAGCCTTGCTACTGTTTCTGGAGATGATTCCACCACCAGATGTAATCGAAACAAAAATTAAAATCGCCGCAACAACAATTAACGAACGTCTCATTTATTTAAATAAACAACCAAGACCGCACCAACAAAGTGCGAAACAAATGCCGCTGCAGTTAGGGCATGAAATAGTTCATGAAAGCCAAACCAATTAATTGAAATGTTTGGTTTTTTTATTGCATAAATAATTCCACCAGCTGTGTAAAAAATTCCACCAAGCAAAATTAATAAGAAAACGACTACGCCACCTGTTTTCCAAAAAGTTGGCAAGAAAAATACTGCAGCCCAACCAAGTGCGATGTATAAGGGCACATAAACCCAACGGGGCGCACCGAGCCAAAGAATTCGGATAAGCGCAGTAAGAATTGCTCCGCCCCAAACGCAGGCGAGTAGAATGATTGCTTGGTTCTTATTTAATAGGTAGACCGAAAACGGGGTATAGGTTCCAGCAATCAGAATCGGGATATTTGCATGGTCGATTCGGCGCCAAAGTGCCCGATATTTCTCCTGCCACTTAACCCGGTGATAAAGAGCGCTGCAGGTAAAGAGAGTTACGGCTGTAAGTGTGAAGATTCCGAGGGTAATTCGGCCCTGAAGGCGGTCGGCCGTAGTAATAAGTACCAGACCAGCCACAAGGGAAATCGGGGACATGACCAGATGGATCAAACCCCGGCCTTTAGGCTTGGGAAGGTGCACTTTTTCGGCCAATTTCATGCCTCAACCATAGGGCGAAATTGCTCAATACCTCTCGGCGTGTCGGATTTAGGATTTCCCGCCCTTTTTAGGGTCGGAGGAGTAAAACCCGTTTTGACCGTTTTGACCAGTGGAGCCTGACGAGGTTACTATTCGCGTCTGCTCTTTTTTGAATTGAGCGCTTGTAACCGTGTGCAATAACTTGTAAAAGTAATTGTCGAGATAAACGAAGTTGGGTCAACACACCCGACCGCGTGGGTCGAGAAACAAACGGAAATAAGCGAATAAAACAAAAATGCAACGCAGTAATGAACGGAGAAAAAGTGCCAACTATTCAGCAGCTGGTCCGCAAGGGTCGCGCAGAAAAGACAACCAAGACAAGCACGCCTGCACTCAAAGGCAGTCCGCAACGTCGTGGTGTTTGTACTCGTGTTTACACAACTACACCTAAGAAGCCAAACTCTGCGCTTCGTAAAGTTGCACGTGTACGTCTTACAAGTGGCATGGAAGTTACTGCATACATTCCTGGTGAAGGACATAACTTGCAAGAACACTCAATCGTTCTTGTTCGTGGTGGCCGCGTAAAAGATCTTCCAGGTGTTCGTTACAAAATTATTCGCGGATCTTTAGATACCCAAGGTGTTAAAGATCGTAAGCAATCACGTAGCCGTTATGGTGCAAAGAGAGAGAAGAAGTAATGCCACGTAAAGGTCCTATAACTAAGCGCCCAGTTGTTGCAGATCCTGTTTACAACTCACCTGTTGTTACTGCGCTAATTAATAAAATTTTATTACACGGCAAGCGTTCGACTGCCGAAGCAATTGTTTATCAAGCGCTTGAAGGCTGCCGCGAAAAGACGGGTGGAACTGACCCAGTAATTACTTTGAAGCGTGCATTAGACAACATTCGCCCAACACTTGAAGTTAAGTCACGCCGCGTTGGTGGAGCTACTTACCAAGTGCCTATGGAAGTTAAAGCCGGACGCGCAACAACACTCGCACTTCGTTGGGTAATTGATTACTCACGTCAACGTCGCGAAAAGTCAATGGCAGAGCGTCTACAAAATGAATTACTTGATGCATCAAATGGCTTAGGCGCAGCAGTCAAGAAGCGCGAAGACACTCACAAGATGGCAGAAGCTAACAAGGCTTTCGCTCACTACCGCTGGTAAAACCAGAAACTTACTTAAGAATTTATTAAAGAAAACTAAAAGGAGACTCGACAAGTGGCCGTAGAGACAGCAATCGACCTAGCCAAGGTTCGCAACATTGGAATCATGGCGCACATCGACGCGGGTAAAACCACGACTACTGAGCGAATCCTTTTCTACACCGGTATCAACTACAAGATCGGTGAAGTTCATGATGGCGGCGCCACTATGGACTGGATGGAACAAGAGCAAGAGCGCGGAATTACAATTACATCTGCGGCAACAACATGTGTATGGAAAGACCATTTAATTAATATTATTGATACGCCAGGCCACGTGGACTTTACTGTTGAAGTAGAGCGTTCACTTCGTGTTCTAGATGGCGCGGTCTGCGTATTCGACGGTGTTGCTGGTGTTGAGCCACAATCTGAAACTGTTTGGCGCCAAGCAGATCGTTACAACGTTCCACGTATTTGTTTCGTAAATAAGCTTGACCGCACTGGTGCTTCATTCCAACGTTGCGTTGACATGATCGGCTCTCGCTTAAATGCGATCGCATTAGTTCTACAACTTCCAATTGGATCCGAAGGTGACTTCAGTGGAGTAATCGACCTAATCGCAATGAAGGCACTTGTCTGGCCTGGCGAAACTAAAAAAGGCGAAGATTACGAAGTTGAAGAAATCCCAGCAGCAATGTTGGAAGAAGCAAAGGTCGCTCGTCACAATCTTCTTGAAACTCTTGCAGATGCTGATGATGCAATTATGGAGAAGTACCTAGAAGGCATTGAACTTTCAGATGAAGAAATTATTGCTGGAATCCGTCGCGCAACTCTTGCTGACAAGTTGACACCAGTTCTTACTGGTTCTGCTTTTAAGAACAAGGGCGTTCAACCAATGCTCGATGCAGTAAACCGCTACCTGCCAAGCCCGCTCGATATCAAGGCAATTATTGGTCACAAGATGGGTGATCCAGAGGTAGAGGTAGAACGTCAACCTGCAGATTCAGAACCATTCTCAGCACTTGCATTCAAAATCATGTCAGATCCACACCTTGGAAAATTAACCTTCGTTCGTATTTACTCTGGTCGTCTTGATACCGGAACAGCAATCCTAAACTCAACAAAAGATAACAAGGAACGCATCGGAAAGATTTACCAGATGCACGCAAATAAGCGTGAAGAGAAAGATTCAGCTGGTGCAGGAATGATCATCGCAGTTATGGGCCTAAAGAACACCACAACCGGCGACACACTTTGCGATCCAGATAAGCCC
>CAWURN010000122.1:0-6179 GCA_963924835.1 Candidatus Nanopelagicaceae bacterium
TATCGAAGATCTTGTTGGCCGGGTAACTTTTGGAAATGTATGGGGCTTGTTAGTAGATAATGAATTCAATCCAGGACTTCCAGCTGCAGAACCTTTTCCAATTCCAGTTCACTCTGGAGATATTCGAGTTGATGTGCAATCTGCAATTGCAATGCTTGCGCCAGCCTGGGGCTTTAAACCACTCCTAGATACAACCGATGATGAGGCGCGCGTCCAACTTGCTCGCACATCGGTAATGGTTCTCTCTCATGTTGCACAAGCTGCACGCGGAAGCGCACCAATGGTTCCACAATCTGAAGTTGATAAAGCAGACACTGTTGTCGAGCGAATGATGATTCGTTGGCGCGGTGAACCTGATCCACTTCACGTTCGCGCAGTAGATGCCTATTTTGTTTCGGCGGCAGAACATGGCATGAATGCTTCAACATTTACCGCTCGTGTGATTGCATCAACTGGCGCAGATGTGGCAGCAGCAATTTCTGGAGCGATTGGCGCGATGTCAGGACCGCTTCACGGTGGAGCACCGGCACGTGTTCTAAGCATGATCGAAGGCGTTGAAAAAACTGGTGATGCAACTGCATATGTAAAGGGAATTTTAGATCGCAAGGAACGCTTGATGGGATTTGGTCACCGGGTTTATCGCGCCGAAGATCCACGTGCGCGCACACTTCGTCGAATTTCAAAAGAGCTAAATGCTCCGCGTTATGAAGTTGCACTTGCACTTGAAAAAGCTGCACTCGCCGAACTTCACGAACGTCAACCAGATCGTGTGTTAGAAACTAACGTTGAATTCTGGGCGGCAATTGTTTTAGATTTTGCTCAAATTCCAGCTCATATGTTCACATCAATGTTTACCGCTGCACGGACTGCAGGTTGGTCAGCACATATTCTTGAGCAGAAGCGCACTGGAAGAATTATTCGGCCATCAGCAAGATACGTTGGACCAGAGCCTCGTAAAGTTAGCGAAGTTCAAGGCTGGGATGAGTCAGTCCATTCACTCCACAACTAAACGCAATATCTTCTGGTTTAGAAGAGATCTGCGTTTAGCCGATAACCCAGCGCTGCTTGCTGCAATTGAAAACAGCGAGGAAATAATTGCGGTCTTTATCCTTGATGAAAGATTAATTAAGCAGAGTGGAAGCAAGCGCCTTGGCTATTTAGAACAGTCGCTTCGGGCACTAGACACATCGCTAGCTAATAAATTACACGTAATGGTCGGGGATCAAGTAGAAGTATTAAGTTCTCTAATAAAAAAATATGGCGCTGATGAAGTGCATATCAGTCAAGAATTTGAAACTCATGGCGCGGCCCTTGACGCAAGAGTAGAAGCTAGCGGAATTAAATTAGTTAGAACCGGAAGTCCTTATGCGGTTGCACCTGGCCGAGTATTAAAACCAAGTGATGCAACGCCCTATCGGGTTTACACCCCGTTCTACAAAGGTTGGTGTTTACATGGTTGGCGCAAGCCAGTAGCGGCGCCAAAGAACTTAAATTTGGTCACACCAGATGAGGCCGATCGCAATTTTGCTGATTGGAAAGTTCCAGAAGGTTTTGAAGTAACTGAAGCCGGCGAGGCTGCGGCAATTGAGCGCTGGGAAAAATTTAAATCGGGCGCTCTTGCAAATTACGATACGGAGCGGAATAACGCTGGTGTTGATGGAACAAGCAAGTTAAGTGCTCATTTAACATGGGGCGAGATACATCCGAGAACTCTCCTCGCTGACCTTGGTGAAAGCAATGCACACGATGTTTATCGTAAAGAGATTGCTTGGCGAGAATTTTATGCCGATGTTCTATTTAATAATCCGCACACTGATAACGATTATTACGCACCAAGATTTAAAGATATGCGTTATGACAAACCTGGTGCAAAATTTAAAGCTTGGTGCGAAGGCAAAACTGGTTATCCATTTGTTGATGCTGCAATGCGCCAGATAGTTAAAGAGGGTTGGATGCACAATCGAACTCGAATGGTTGTTGCATCATTCTTGGTTAAGGACCTACACCTGGAATGGCAACTTGGTGCAGATTTCTTTATGGAACACCTAGTCGATTTTGATATTGCTTCAAATTCACATGGCTGGCAATGGACCGCGGGATGCGGCACGGATGCTTCGCCGTATTACCGAGTATTTAATCCAATTGAGCAAGGCAAGCGTTTCGATATTAACGGCGATTACATTCGTAAATATGTGCCAGAACTTGCGCACTTAAGCGCCGATGAAATTCATGAACCTTGGGAATTCTTAGATGGTTATTCCAAAGGTTATCCAGAACGTATTGTTGACCATGCCACCGAACGTTTGGAATCTTTAGCAAGGTTAGAAGAGATCAAGCCAAAAAGTTAGTGAACTGCCAAGGATCTTCTAAATCAAATTCCCGATCATTCCAACCTTTAAATGGATCATTACGAGTTGATACTGGATCCCAATCAGATTGAACCGATACGAAGCTCCAATATTTTTCAGCATATTTTAGAATCTCGCGCCAAGGTAAATCATCTGGAACCATAAATCCTCGATCTGGATTGTGCATCGCCCAAGCAACTGCCGCATAAACGGCCGAACCAACTTGCACTGTTGTCGCAGATTGTCCCGGAATTAACTTGCGAGCTGAATCAATATCTAATAACGAACCAGTCCACCAGCATTTATATTGGTGGCCCATTAACAAAACGCCTAAGCGATCTTGGCCAGAAATAATTTCATTATTCATGATTCGTTGATTAGGAGTTATATCCCATTGGTTCTGTTCGAGTTCGCGCATTGATGCAATAGCGGCATCACATGGACGATATGCATAGTGAACGGTTGGGCGATAAACAGCATTGCCATTTTCCCAGACTGTTAGATGATCTGAAATTGTGAAAGCTTCTCCGTGGCGAACAACCATTCCAGTATTTTCCTGATTTGGTACCCAAGATCGAACCCAGGTTGTTGCACCTGGTTGCGCAATACCAATTTGATTTTTGGGACCTTCTGGATGCGTAAATGAGTTTGGTGGCAACTTTTTTTCGTGAGTTCCCCAACCCAATTCGGCTGGAGCAATACCTTCCTCAAAAAATCCCTCTACCGACCATGTATTAACAAATTCATTTAATTCCTTTGGCTTATTTGTAATTTGGGTATCAAGTTCGGCAATATGAATAACCTTCACACCAAGTGTTTGAGCAAGTTTCGGATAATTCTCGCTTGCCAGTGCTTCCTTCACACCAGGGCGGTCTGCACTTTCCGAAATAGATTTCTCTGCAATTTCAGTAAGTGCCCGCTTAGTTAAGCTTGAAACTAGCCCAGGGTTCGCACCGTGCTCAACAATTGCAGTTGGCCCTTTGGATTCCCAAGAATCAATTAACTTACGCAATTTCATATGGCGGAAATAGAGTGTTCGCTCTTGAGGTGTGCGCGCCGCGGGATTTGAATTTGGATCCCAAAGTTCTAGTGAGGTATTTAGGTAAATAACACCGTTCTTATGTGCCCAATCAATAATGTCATTGGCATCAATGTTCCAAGCCAAATCTAGAAGAAAATCACCTTTAGAAAGATACTTTGATAAGAATTCTGACATGTTAGTTTGAGTGAGTTCATCATTAATATATTTTGCACCTGTTGCAATAGAGGATAAAAACCTTTCTCGGGTATCTCTCATATCCACAATCGTTATTTGTTCCGCATTAACTTCATGTTCTATCAGGAGTGGCACCACGGTTTGGGCAACTGACCCACCACCTAATACGAGAACTCGATTTTGGAATTTAGTACCCAATTAATTACCCCGTTTCTAAACCATATACTTAGCGGAAACTTTAACTAGATTTTTGCCAATTTACCAAACCAATGCCACTTCGCTTTGCTTCATACATCGCGTTGTCTGCCCGTTTCAATAGCTCTTCCTTTGTTGCTGTAGGACCATCGGTAGTGACACTTCCAATACTCACACCAACTTTCACTTCACCAACTGAGAGAGTAAATGGATATGTGCAGGTTGCGCGAAGCGCGAGTGCGACATCAGTTCCGATATTTCGATTGCCGTAAACAATTACGCCAAATTCATCGCCGCCAAGACGGGCAATTAAAACATCACTAGGAAGAACTCGATTGAATCTCAAAGTTATTTGTTTTAGGAGTTGATCACCGATTTCATGCCCGTAATTATCATTTACAGCTTTAAACCCATCTAGATCTAAGAGCAGTAGCGTTCCATTTTTTCGACGGAGTAATTCAAGTTCCGCAATAAATCTTCGACGGTTCGGCAGCCCAGTTAATTCATCTGTCCTGGCATGTTCACGATCTTCGCTGACAATTTTTGCATCTCGTAAGGCGAGAGCCATTCGCAGGAAGGCTAAAGAAATCGTGAGGAAGGAGAGAATCAATACAAATATTGGAAAGTAGTTCGCTCGAATCGCCCCATAAGCAAGAATGCTCGAACTAAAAATTAGCGCAAAAGTTGTTGCCCAAGTATTGATTCGTTGTTCTTTAATTTCAGTCTCACCACCATGAAACCAGAGCGCTGATGCTATTAGCGCTAATCCCAATAACCAACCATCATCGGTCAGCGCTGCGAATTCATATCCAGTTGTGGCAGATAAGAGCAGGAATAAGAGGTCGGTTAGAGCAAAGATTGATATCCCAAGAAATAAAGTTATGCCACGCAGGCTTCGGTGTTGAAGCACAATCAGGGATAAGCAGGTTGCGACAAGTACTAAATCCCCAACCGGATACAAAACAGAGAGAAATACTTCATAGCTTGTTCCACTAAATTGCATCTGCGCTGGCCGCAATAACAAACTAGATATAACACTAGAAGTTCCTAGAGCAATTATTGCAGTGTCTAATATTTCTAGCGCCGAAATTCTTTTCGTAACGGCAAGTGCCCGGATTATTCCAAGGAGCATCAGGGGATAAAAAACGATGTAAGTTAGGTCAATCAGCCGTTCCGAAATTTTGAACTGATAAAAAGAATTCCAAGTTGAGAAAGTTGAACCAAGAGCCCAAATAATTATCGCTGACGTGATTGCGCGCCTTGCTAATCGATCATTTAGTCGGGGAGATTTCCAAGCCACAAAGCCGGCGGCAAATGCAGTTAAATTAAATAGAATTAAATCCGAAACCACTGCTGGCAAATGAAAAGCCACCCGAATAATCAGGTGGCTAATCAGTAATACAAAAACTACTACTCTCGCCATTTAACGAGCGTAGGGTAAAAAGTGGAGCTTATTTACAGGCTGTTGAAATGCTCTTCTTGGCGTTAGCTAAATCAGCTTCTGTCTTAGCCTTACCATCTGTCGCTTCCTTGATTTGAGCATCTAGATTCACGATATTTGCAGTCTGTTCAATAACGCGTTCCTTGTTGCGATCAATTCCCTCTTGAACGGTAGCAATCTGCTTCTTCTCTACTTCTGTTGGAGTCTTGGTGTAGGAAAGCATGTTCTTGCTCCACTTATCAACGTTCGCCTGAGCAGTTTTGATTAATCTTTCACTAGTTGCCTTAAGTCGAGTAGAACTGCTAATTCGACCATCGAATGAACTTGTAACTGCAGCTGCTAAGGATTTAGCACTTAAGTAACTCTTATTTGCGTCAATACAAGGCTTGGATACCCAAACTAAACTAGCTGAAGCCGTTGCTGGATTCTTTGCGCAGGTATATGACAATTTTCCGATTGTCGCCTTTGCCTTCGCAGGCTTACATGCTTTGTATGGTGTAGCCGCTGACGCACTTGAAATACCAACAAACGTTCCGGCAAGAACTAGAACAGCAATTGATAACGCAGAAAGTTTCTTCGACATATTAACCTCCACAAAATTTAGCAATAAGCCACAAATTTATGTGGCTCCAATAACGAGATTCTATCGATGAGCGCGCAATTTAGCCTTAAAAAAATCTACGCGTGGCGGTGAAATTACTGTGAATATTGGAACTATTTAACGCTGCCGCGCTCGAACCTTGATCCCAAGCTTGCGAACCAGAGGTCTTGGCCCAAATCTCGCGATTGTGCTCAAAATTTTATATTGCCACCCCGGAATACAAATGGCTTTACCGGCCATCGCTGCACACCAAGAATCAGCAACAACTCGATCAGCGCTAAGCCACATGAAATCTGGCAGCCCAGACATTTTCATCTTTCCCCGCTGGTGGAATTCGGTTCGAGTGAAACCAGGACATACAACACTGATATTTATATT
>CAWURN010000123.1:0-5832 GCA_963924835.1 Candidatus Nanopelagicaceae bacterium
ATCAAGTTATTGCAGGATCAGATAAGAGATATGTTGGCCATGGCTTACGTGAAGAAGCTATTGAATTCGCGCGCTGCTTCCGTGCTGGCGAGAAAGAATCCCCTATGTTGCCACTTGATGAAACCCTTTCAATCATGGGAATAATTACTGAAATCGCCAATCAGATTGGCCTTAAATTCGAAAAATTTGCGCAATAAGACTGGGAACTTATTAACTAATGAGTAATAGAAGTGCAATTCTCTTAGTAGGTGGGCGTGGCACCAGGCTGGCGCCACTAACAAATAACACTCCTAAACCAATGTTGCAGGTTGCCGGTGTTCCATTTACCGAGCACCAAATCAATAAAGCATGTAGCGCCGGAATTACTGAAATAGTTTTAGCAACATCTTTTAAAGCAGAACTTTTTGAGCCTTATTTTGGCGATGGTAAGAACTTTGGAATTTCAATTAAGTATGCGGTTGAAGAAGTAGCACTGGGAACCGGTGGCGCAATAAGCAATGCTGCTGCGATGCTAGAAGGCAGCGGCCCGGTTGCTATTTTCAACGGGGATGTATTAAGTAAACATAATCTAGATAGTCAATTTAAATTTCATGAATTTAATAGCGCAGATGTAACGCTGTATTTAACCGAAGTGGAAGATGCCCGTGCATATGGCGCGGTCGAATTAGACGACTCTGCCCAAGTTCTTGCATTTAACGAGAAGATGGAAAATCCACCAACAAATATTATCAATGCTGGTTGTTATATTTTTAATCGTGAAGTTATTGCAGCAATTCCTTTTGGAAAAGTGATAAGCGTTGAACGTGAGACATTTCCGCAATTACTTGCTGCTGGTGCGAAAGTATTCGGATTTATAGATAAGTCTTATTGGCTCGATATTGGAACGCCCGCCGCTTTGCTTAAAGCATCTCGTGACTTAGTTTCTGAAATGGATAAAGAGTTTTTATCATTACCTGAATCTACGATTGCATCTGATGCAAATGTTTCCGGAGGATCTGTAATTGGTCGGCGCTCAAGAATTGAGAATTTGGCCCAAGTGGAGAGTTCTGTAATCGGGGATAGCGCCGTCGTAGGGGCAGGGGCCAGACTCAAGAACTGTTTCGTTGCTGATGGCTTTGAAGTCCCGGCACATGTAATTGCAATTGATAACTATTTTGGGTTTTAGCCAAAACTATGGAAATTTGTATGAATTCTTTGGAATTTATGGAATTTATACGTAAATAATGTCCAAAATAACTTGACTTAATCGAGTTACACGCGTGTAATTCTCTTAGTAACCCCGTCTGGTCCTATCGGATCTGGGCGGCCAAGAGTTTTAAGGAGTTTCCGCATGAACGATCCACGCCCCTCGACTAAACCTCAAGTAAATGAGATCCAAGGCGTAATCAACAGCGATGGCATCGAACTTTCCTGGCAAGAGCGGGCTCTATGCGCGCAAACCGATCCAGAAGCATTCTTCCCTGAAAAGGGTGGTTCAACTCGTGAAGCTAAGCGCGTCTGCTTATCTTGCGATGTTCGTGGTGAGTGTTTGGAATATGCACTCGCACATGATGAGCGTTTCGGCATTTGGGGAGGCCTCTCCGAACGTGAGCGCCGTCGTCTAAAACGCCGCTCTGCTTAATTTAAAGTCCATCGCTTTTTCAAGAATAGTAGTCAAGGATTAACCTGTGGCTGACAATTTTTTTATCACTGCAATCTTAGTTTCACATGACGGTCAAACTTGGCTGCCAGAATCTATCGCTGCACTTTCTGCACAAACTCGGCGGATAGATCGAATTATTGCTGTCGATACTGGGTCAATTGATAATTCTGCCAAAATGCTTGCAAGTGCAGGATTAACAGTTATTAAAACCGATCGCGATGCTGGATTTGGTGATGCTATTGCGCTCGCACTTGGTTCTGTTAAGAAATTAACATCAGATGATCAAGAAGAACTAATTTGGATTCTCCATGATGATTGCGCACCAAGTCGATCAGCGCTACAACTTTTGATTGAAGGGATTGCAGAAAAACCACAAGTTGCATTCGTTGGCCCCAAATTACTTGGTTGGTATGACCGTAAACATTTACTAGAAGTTGGAATAAGTATTGCCGTCAATGGTGCGCGTTGGACAGGTTTAGATCCCCGAGAGCATGATCAAGGCCAACACGACCAACCAACTGAAGTTTTATCTGTAAGCACTGCGGCGATGTTGGCTCGCCGAAACGTATTTGAGGATCTAGGTGGACTTGATCCAAACCTTGCGTTGTTTAGAGATGATGTTGATTTAGGTTGGCGCGCAAGAGTTGCTGGCTTCTCGGTTCTTACAGTGCCTCAAGCCATGGTTTATCACGCAGAAGCAGCAGCATCAGAGCGTAGAACCGTTGATGTTGAAGAAGCATTTTTGCACCGGCCACGTCTTCTAGATCGCAAAAATGCGGCATATGTTTTGCTGGCAAATGCTTCATGGTGGTTGTTGCCCTGGATTGCGATTCAAATTGTCGGAAGCGCAGCAATCCGCGCAATTGGATATTTAATTGCAAAGCTTCCGGGATATGCAGCTGATGAAATAGCTGCAGTTGGACTTTTAATTATTAAACCCCAAGATTTATTGAAAGCGCGAAAATTACGCAAAGCAAAAAGATTGCTCTCGCCACGAATTGTCCGCCAATTTATTCCACCACCCGGAAGCCAGATTCGATTAGCGGCAGAGAAAGCAAACTACGCGCTAAGGAAATTTTTTAAGTCCGATCTTTCCGAAGCTGAAAACCCTGATGAACCAATGTCATACGCAGATATTGGAATTATTGATGAAAATTTTGATGACCAAGATGCTATTTCTAAACCGCGTAAATCTAATTGGCAGACACTTCACAACCGCCCATTGTTATTCGGTTTGATAACAACTTTCCTAATTTCACTTATTGCATCCAGAAATAGATTCGGTCCAATAAGCGGCGGCGCACTTCCAGCATCCCCAAGTGGTGCAGCGGACCTGTTCTCAAAATATATTGAATCCTGGCATCTAGTTGGAATGGGATCTGCTGCCTCTTCACCTCCGTGGCTAGTAATTCTGGCAATTGCATCGGCGATAACTTTTGGAAAGGTCTGGCTCTTCCTATCCGCATTTTTCCTTTTGATGCCAACTCTTGCTTTCTTCGTCATGTATAGAAGCGTGAAACGCTTTGGACTATCAATTCAGTTCTCGGTAATTGGTGGCCTGCTTTATTCATTTTCTCCAGTTATCTGGAACAGCATCAACCAAGGTCGGCTAGGAACGCTAGCCGTAGCCCTTATCGCACCGATTTTCCTGAGTTTGTTTCCTAGAACGCTGAAGTTTGAAACTGTCGGTTGGCGTAAAATTTATTCACTCACCTTATTGGCCGCGCTACTCGCCGCCTTTTCAGCCATCTTTTTAGTGCTATGGACTGCAATCTTTGTATTCCTCTTTTCAAAATCAATTTTTGATAGAAGAAGTGAGATTAAAAGTAATGGCTTAGTCAAATTCTTCATGCGTGATGATTTAAATTTAATCACCAGAAATTTTGCGTTGATGCTTATTCCAGTGCTCTTAAATGCACCTTGGTCAGCATCGGTAATTCTGCACCCAACTCAAATTCTTTTAGACCCAGGTCTTCCACTTTCGGGTGGTTCGCTATTAAATATTCTTCTTTTAAACCCCGGTGGCACTACAGGAATACCAATTTGGATTTTGACACCATTTATTATTTTTCTAATTACACTTATTTTTTCAAATAGATTTACCTTTGAAACTACTGTAGTCATTGGGCTATTGGCTTTAGCGGCACTCCTTTCACAAATTCACATTATTGGCCATGGCAGCAGTGGACGCGTTTGGACCGGATCACTAATTATCTTCATCGAAATATTAATCCTAAGCCCAGTACTTAAAATTGCTTCAGATTTGATTCCAAATTTGCGCTTATCAAAACTTGGAATTGGACATTTTGTATCGGTGTTTACAGTTTTAGTTTCAATACTTTCAGCACTGGCCACTGGAGGTTGGGCTATTTCTTCTGGCGCAAATTCACTCGTCGCAGGCGGGAAAACCGAGATTGTTCCAGCATTCATTTCCTCACTTAGTGACACACCAAACCGACCTAAAACTCTGGTAATCGGGCGAGTAAATGAGCAACTCAATTACTTTATTACTAGAGGATCAGACTTAGAAATAGGTGATCCAGATGTCGCTATTGCAACTCCCAATGAATTGCAGAAAGCAATTACTGAATTAATCAGCGGTGTAGGTATCTCGTCAAGCAAGTTAATTGGTTCATACGGAATCCAATATTTATATCTAAGGAACCCAGTTGATGAGGCAATTGCCAGAACCATTGATGGCATAGGGGGTTTCACCCGCAGTTCATCGACAAAATCAGGAGTTATTTGGCAAGTTGTTGATAGCTATTCACGACTTTCCACGATGGATGCAACCAAGGCAATTACTGGATTAAATTCGACGCAGGTTGGTGGCGCAGATGAATTAAAGTCACCTGGAACAGTAATGCTTGCTGAAAAATTTGATACTAGTTGGAAATTAATTGTAAATAGTAAAGAAATAGAATTACTCAAGTCACCAATTGGTTTGCCATATTTTGAAGTGGCTGAAGTAGGCTCATTGACCTTGCTTCACGATGGCATAAGACATCGAGCATTTCTCTCACTCCAATTAATTTCATTGCTGACGATTCTAGTCCTCTCACTGCCTGCAGGTCGCAGACGTCGGGAAGTTCCGTTGGAGGAGCTCTCATGATTAAGGAGCATAGAATCATTGCAGCGCTAATGGTATTTGTAGTAATCATTGCTGGTGTAATTCTTTTTGACCCAAGTAAATCGGAGATATCAACGGTCAAGTCCTATCCAGCAACGGTCTGTCCTGGAAACTTAGGAAATGGATCTTCCACATCAGTTTTGCCATCTAGTAATACTCTAGTTAGAGAAATTCCAAGCACAAAAATTGTGTTGAAGAAAGCAAGAAAAACCTTCTATTTATCTTCAAAACCGCTATTAGTAGATGGAAATAGTCAGACTTCGATTAATGTAACTAGAACCAAATCCAATTCTCTTGCAACTGCAATATGTTCAATAAGTAGTGGCGAACAATGGTTTGTTGGAGGCTCAGGTTCAGTAAGTAGTAATTCATCGATTCAAATTATCAATAGTGGCCTTAGTACTTCAATTGTTGATCTCTATGTTCACACGGTCAAAGGTGTTTTACCCCTTTCTTCAGTCCGGATATCAAAGAATTCAAGTAAGCGCATCTACCTAGATACATTGGCACCCGGAGAAAATTCTGTTGTAATTCATTCAATTACTCGATCTGGCCGCGTAACAATGTTCATGCATGATCAGCGCCAACTTGGCCTGCGAAATTTCGGTTCTGATTTTGTTTCACAAGGTGCGGGCCCGAAAACTCGAGTAGTAATTCCCGCAATTAATAATGTTATTTTGAGTGGCAAAAGTACCGAACAATTACTTCGAATTTTGGCACCCGGAACTGTGAAAGCAAATGTTCGGGTTAAGTTGATATCAAGCGATGGCACCTTTGCTCCGATTGAACTAGATGACATCAATATCGAAGGTGGAAAAGTAATAGATATAAAATTTAAGCCGGTATTAGAATCTAAGAATTTTTCCTTGGTTCTGACTTCAGATCGACCGATTGTTGCAGCCGTGAAAAGCACGGGCACATTTGGCGGAACTAACGAATTCACATGGTCTACATCAGTCCAGCAATTAGAAAGCATGTCCTTGAATTTTGGCGGTCTGCAGCCGCAAGTAGCTTTCCAAGGGAAAAATATTGAAGTGAATGTGGTCTGGACAGCCAAGAA
>CAWURN010000124.1:0-6382 GCA_963924835.1 Candidatus Nanopelagicaceae bacterium
GTTGAAATTGCCTCATGGGTATGGGCTTCAACGCCCGGAGTTATTCGAAGTAAAACGTTCTGAACTTTTCCAGCAGCTTTTGCTAGGCGATCAACTCGTTCAATTTCTTGCATTGAATCAATGACTATTTTCGCCACACCAACGCTAATTGCTTTTGCGATCTCGGCTTCGGATTTATTGTTACCGTGAACTTCAATTCGGTTTGCTGGAAAATTTGCAGCAAGTGCAACTGCTAATTCGCCACCAGTGCAGACATCAATACCGATGCCGGCCTCTACAATCCATTTTGCGACTTCGACTGAGACGAAAGATTTTGAAGCGTAATAAACTTCGCCAGCACTGCTTCCAAAATTAGAATTTAGTGCGTTCTTCCAGCCGTTAATCCGGGACTTAAAATCATTTTCATCAATTACAAATAGTGGAGTCCCAAACTCTTTAGCAAGTGATGTTGCCTTGCATCCGCCAATAACTAATTCGCCGTTAACCATGGCGCTATTATTCGAAAAGACTTCAGGTAAGAAATTCATCACTTACATCTTTTCTGGTGCGCTGACACCGAGTAGTTCTAGGCCATTTGAAATTACTTGAGCAGTTGCAGAACATAAGGTAGCGCGGGCGCTATGTAGCTCGCTTGGAGTTTCATCACCAAGTGGCAGAACGCGGCAGTCAGCATAAAAACGGTGATAAACCCCGGCCAATTCTTCAACGTATCTGGCAACACGATGGGGCTCACGTAATTCAGCCGCTCCGGCTACAACTCTTGGGAATTCGCCAAGGGCGCCAATTAATTCGCGTTCGCGTTCGTGCACTAATAGTTCGGGGTGAATTAACTGCGCGCCATATTTAATTCCGATATCAGTTGCATTTCGCAGGACCGCACAAATACGTGCATGCGCATATTGCACATAGTAAACCGGATTCTCATTTGTTCGGCTTCGCAATACATCAACATCCATAACCATTGGGGTATCAACTGGGTAACGAATCAAGGTATATCGAGCCGCATCTACGCCAACTTTTTCAACGAGTTCTTCCAAAGTAATTATTGTTCCAGCGCGCTTTGAAAGTTTTACCTCTTCGCCGCCTTCCATGATTTTTACCATCTGACCAATTAATACATGGACGTTATATTCCGGATCATCGCCATTACAGGCCGCAAGTGCTTTCAATCTTCCAATATATCCATGATGATCGGCGCCCAACATATAGATACAGATTTCAAATCCGCGTTCCCGCTTTGAAATGTAATAAGCGGAATCCGATGCAAAGTAAGCCATTGAACCATCGGACTTAACCATTACGCGATCTTTATCATCACCAAAATCTGTTGTTCTAAGCCAGATGGCGCCACCATCTTCAAATACATGGCCCTTAGATTTTAGAACTTCTTGGCAATGTGCGAAAAAATCATTGTCATACAAACTTTTCTCGGAGAACCAGACATCAAAATGTGTGCCAAATTTATCCAAAACACTCTGTTGCTGGGTTAATTGCAATTTATATCCGATGTCTCGGAATGCAAATGTTTGTTCCTCGCCACTTAACTTCATAACTTCAGGGCTGGCTTGCACAACTTCCTTAGCCAAGTCATCGATATAAGCACCGTGATATCCATCTTCTGGGCGAGGTTGCCCAAGTGCAGCAGCTTGCAGCGATGCACCAAATTTATCCATCTGAACGCCGCGATCATTCACATAAAATTCACGTGCCACCTTGGCGCCGGCCGCCGATAGAACTCGACCAAGTGCATCCCCCACTGCAGCCCATCTCGTATGACCAAGGTGAAGTGGCCCAGTTGGATTTGCACTAATAAATTCAAGGTTGATTGCAACGCCATTCAATTTATTGCTATGACCAAATGTTTTTCCAGCAGCAAGGATGTTTGCAATTACGCCACCCTGGCTACCTTTATCAAGAGTTATATTCACAAAGCCAGGGCCAGCAATTTCAAGTGCGGCAATATCTTTGCGAACCTTTAGGCCTGCAACAATAATTTCAGCAATTTTGCGTGGCGCAATTCCTGATGGTTTTGATAGCGCTAGCGCTATTGAAGTTGCATAATCACCATGATCGCGATTCTTTGGTCGCTCTAACGTAAGAACCATTGGAATATCACAATTCAATTGTGAATGTGCATCACGCAAAACTTGAAGAATCGCCGCGCTAATTTCATCCTGAATACTCAGGTTACTTTGCTCGGCGCTCATCTAACGAAGTTTACAGGTTTAAGTGCGTTTAAAGGCCCATCAAGTGTTCGATAGCTAGTTGGTCGATTGTTTCGTATTGATATCCACGAGCAGCCAGACCATCGACATCAACGTTGACTGTTGTTAAATCCTTCCAGCTCTCGCCCTTTGCGAGTGTAGGAAGTTCAAGTTCATTGATTCGAGAATCTTCCATCGCAGCCTTAACACGTGGATCTGCACGAAATGCCAATGCCCGTTCTTTAAGTGCAAGATATGTCCGCATATTTGATGTTGCAGATACCCAGACACCGCGATCATCTTCGGTACGACCTGGCTTGTAATCAAAGTGCTTTGGACCCGCATATTTATAGCGTTCCAATAGATCTACTAAGAAGAATGCTGATTTTAAATCACCATGGCCAAATACCAAGTCTTGATCAAACTTTGGTCCGTGCTGACCATTTAAATCAATATGGAACAACTTCTTGTGGAACAAGGCTTGCGCAATTCCATGAACGAAGTTGAGGTTAGCCATTTGCTCGTGACCGACTTCTGGATTCACACCAACCATTTCTGGATGATCAAGTGAGTTAATGAAGGCAAGTGCATGGCCAATTGTTGGTAGGAAAATATCGCCACGTGGTTCATTAGGTTTTGGTTCAATTGCAAACTTAATGTTGTAACCCTTATCAATTACATATTGTCCAAGAATGTTAAATCCTTCGCGGTAACGTTCTAGTGCAACGAATCCATCTTTTGCCGCATCTGATTCGGCGCCTTCGCGGCCACCCCAACAAACATAAATTTCAGCTCCAAGTTCGGCAGCAAGATCAATATTGCGCATAACTTTCGAGATTGCGAAACGTCGGATGTCACGTTCATTCGCAGTAAGTGCACCATCTTTAAAGATTGGATGGGTGAATAAATTTGTTGTAGCCATCGGAACTTTCATTCCGGTATCTGCAAGTGCTTTCTTAAATCGTGCAATATGAGCACTGCGATCAGATTCATTTGAACCAAATGGAATTAAATCATCATCATGAAATGTCACACCATAGGCACCGCGTTCTGCTAATTCTGTAACGCTGCGAACTGGATCCAATGCAGCACGCGTTGCATCACCAAATGGATCACGCGCTTGCCATCCAACAGTCCAAAGACCAAATGTGAACTTATCTGCTGGACTTGGTGTTAATAACATCTTGGCTCCTGGTGGTTGAGTGAATGATTAAGCGGTTGGTTTTCTTGCCCTAATTTAATCTCAGTTTGGTGCTTTTACCTAAGTTCCCTTAACCTTCTCTCATCTCTCCAGCGGGAGTGGTGAAATGGCAGACACGCAAGTCTTAGGAACTTGTGTCTTCGGACGTGCGGGTTCAAGTCCCGCCTCCCGCACCAGCAGTTTTTGTTCAGGAAATTAGAGCGCCTTAATTAATTCAGCCAACTGGCCAGCGTGCGCTTTGCTGTGGCCGCTAGCTGTTTCTACCAACTGCGTTAAAGTCAGAAGTCCACGTTCTTCGTGCACCGATGTGCGAGACCAATCACCTTCTGGAATTGTGCTCAATATATTCGCAGTAACAATTTGAATTCCCTCTATTGCAGTGAGTGAAGCCTGAGCATCTCTTTTACTGTAGCTAAGTCGATCCGGATAAATATTTTCATTAAACGGAAATATGTTTGGCGATTCTTCTGCCAGATTATTTAGATATCTAGTTGCAAAATGTAATTCACCATCACACATGTGGTGCAAGACAAATGCCGCGGACCACTCGCCCGTAATCGGTGTCTTAGTTAAGTCCTGGCTTGAAATGGACTTTGCTAATGCAGTGAATTCTTTGCCGTTCTTGATAAATTCTGTCAATAGGTCATGTGAATTCTTTGTTGAATCGCTCATGGCGCAATTCTAGGCTCACGAATAGCGGGCAGGGAAGGGAATTCACTTATGGCACTCACCCCGCCCTGTGTTATAGGCTTTCCCGAAATAACTGATGCCGAATCAACTGATTAGCGCAAGGAGTCAAAATGGCTGAGAAAAAATTCCGATCTTGGGTTGGATTTAAAGAGGAGACTGTCGCTGCGCCAACCGAAAATGCGGTTGAACGCATTCGTCAACTTGAGACTCAATTAGCAGATCTCCGCTCACGTCGTGACATCACAAGTTTAAGTAAAGAAGAATTTGAAATTCTTGCTGGTGAAACAGCAATGAGTCTTATCAAGACCGCTCAACAACGAGAATCACGTGCATTAGCTGCATCTGAACAAACTATTGCTGAAACTGACCGCATCACTAAAGGACGATTAGAGTCTTCAGAAGCAAAAGCCAAAGCTATTTTATCTGGAGCAGAAACACGTGGTCGTAAATATATTGAGGCTGCAGAGTCTGATGCAGTTGATCTTCGCGAGAAGGCGATGCGCCAAGCTGAGCATCTATTGTTGGAGAGCAAGCGCGAAGCTGCTGCACTTACTGGCGCTGCAAAACGCGAGGCGGAGACAATAATTAGCGAAGCTACGGGCGAGATTAGTGAATTTAGATCTTGGCTAACAAGTGCTATTTCTGAATCTGAGCGCTTGTATCGAGTGCAAACTCAATCGCTAAATGCTGCCGAACAGGCAATCGGCGAAAGTCGAGGAAGATTGAAACAAGCATTTGAACGATTAGCCTCACTACAAGTTGATGTTGATGAAAATATTGATGAGAATGATCGCCCCGTTGAAAAAACTTTTATTCGTAAGGGTGTAAAACCAGCGCAGGCAGTTAAGAAGCCGGTAAAAAAGCCGGTAAAAAAGGCTGCAAAGAAGAGCACAGCCAAAAAACGTAAGTAGTTTCGATGCAACGCGCATCGATTTCGTCGACCCACATCCCAGCGATTGATGGGTTACGTGCGCTTGCAGTTATAGCGGTTGTTCTTTATCACCTAGACATCGATTGGATTCCAGGTGGTTTTCTTGGGGTCGATCTCTTCTTTGTTATTTCGGGATATGTAATTACCCGGTTAATTTTAGATTCGATTGAAAGTGCAAATGGTTTAGATCTAAAAGAATTTTATGCGGCAAGAGTTAGAAGACTTCTGCCAGGAATTGTAATTCTGATAATTGTTACCTCGGTTTTTATAGCTTTCTTTGCACCTGACGCGATTCGAAGATTCATTACCGATTTGCCATTTGTTCTCACAGGAACTAATAACTGGCATTTGGTCGCACTTAATCAAGACTATTTTCAGGCAATCGGTCGCCCACCTCTCTTGCAGCACACTTGGTCGCTTGCTGTTGAATTTCAGTTCTATTTAATCTGGCCAATCATCTTGCTTTTTATCTGGCGCCGTTTTGGTAAACACGTTGTCAGGAGAGTAGCGCTTGTAATTGCGACTTTCTCTGGAACGGCGCTTTTTCTTTTCTCACTACAAGCAGATAATTCAACAGCAGGGCGAATCAGTCATATTTATTTTGGAACCGATACCCATAGCCTTGGTTTGTTTTTAGGTTCTGCACTCGCCGTAAGTTGGATTCCACGAAACTTATCTCCCAATATTTCACAGCGAGCCCAAGATTTCATTGACGGCATTGGGGTCTTTGGATTTATTGGCCTGCTCTGCATTTTCTTATTTATTGACCAATCTAGTACCGCGCTTTATCAAATTGCATTTCCACTGGCTGGACTTTTTGGTTGTGCAACAATCATCTCAATAGTTCATCCGGCATCACGGTTTTCGCCAATTTTGAGTAACAAGCTGTTTCTGTGGATTGGCCAAAGGTCTTATGGGATATATCTCTGGCACTGGGTTGTTTTCCAAATAACTAGACCGGGCGCCGATTTAACAGGAAACCTTCTCGCATTAAATGTAGCCCGAGTTTTAGTTGTATTAGCCCTCGCAGATATATCACTGCGGGCAATAGAGATTCCAATTCGTAAAGGCATTGTGCAGAACTGGTTTAGAGGAATGAAGTACCGCACCAAAATCATGCAAAAGCGGCAGCGAATCTTTGTTTCTTCAGTTGTTGCTTTTATGGTTTTTATGACCGGAAGTTCTGTTGCGCTAGCTTGGCAACGCGATCAATCAATAATCGTTGAGCTTAAACCAGAATTAGAATTGCCAGAAACTGTCATTTCGGAAAATCAAACCGGGCTATGGGTAACTGGAGATTCCGTAATTTTAGGAATCCGCAACAAATTGGCGATGCAAGAGGATATTGCGCTAATT